>CALWYR010000054.1 GCA_944385805.1 uncultured Oscillospiraceae bacterium | reverse complement strand
ATTGCCGGGCTCTTGCCGCCCAGCTCCAGCGCGGCCGGCGTGAGCCGCTCCGCGGCCGCGCGCAGGACCTCGCGGCCCACCGCCGCGCCGCCGGTGAAGAAAATCTTGTCCCACTTTTGCTCCAGCAGGGCCGAATTCTCCTCGCGCCCGCCTGTGACCACGACCACGTAATTTGCCGGGAAGACCTCGCCGAGCATTTCGGCAATCAGCCAGCTTGTCGCGCTCGAGTAGGCGCTCGGCTTCACCACCGCCGTGTTGCCGGCTGCCAGCGCCGCGGCCAGCGGCTCGAGCGAGAGCAGCAGCGGGTAGTTCCAGGGGCTCATGATGAGCGTCACGCCGTAAGGAACGCGCCTGAGCTCGCCGTGGCCGGGAAGCTGCGCGAGCCCCACGCGCGTGCGCTTCGGGCGCATGAGCGAGCGCAGATGCCGCCGCAGCCAGCGTATGTCCGAGAGCAGCAGGCCCGTCTCGCACATATAGCTCTCCGCCTCGCCCTTGCCCAGATCCTCGCGCAGCGCCGCGGCAATCTCGCCCTCATGGCTCCGCACCGCCTCATAGAGCGCCGAAAGCGCGTTGGCGCGGTATTCGTAATCAAGCGTCGCACCGGAAGCGAAGAACTCGCGCTGCTTTGTAATCGTACTGCGTATCTCGTCTTGCGTCATGGCGGCCTCCATAGAGAGTTTTTTACCATTCTAACACAGTCCGTCCCGTTGTTCAAAAACTTTTGCGCTGTGAAACCAAACGCCGTGCCAAAGCATCTAATCAGTGAAAGCCGGCTTGGGAAAGGAGAATGCCTATGGACAGAGAAGAGTTTACCCGCGCCGTCCTGGAATACGAGAAGACGCTGTACTGGGTCGCGAAGTCCATGCTTGGGAGCGAGGCGGACTGCGCCGACGCGGCGCAAAACGCGCTGCTGCGCGCGTGGGAGCGGCTGCATACGCTCAGGGATCCGGCGTATTTCAAGACATGGCTGACGCGCATTTTAATAAACGAGTGCCGCGCCATATTGCGGCAGCGCGCGAGGTACGCCCCGCTGGAGGCGGAAATCGCCGAGTACGAGGCCGCGCCTGAGCACAGCGGCGAACTCTACGAGGCCGTCATGGGCCTGGAGCAGAAGTACCGCCTGCCTGTCGTACTCTATTACATAGAGGGCTTCCGCACGGCGGAGATAGCCTCCATGCTCAAGCTGCCGGAGGGCACGGTAAAGACCCGCCTGCGGAGGGCGAGCGAAATTCTCCGCAAAGAACTGGAAGGAGCGTGTTACGCATGATGAATAGAAACTTTTTCCCGGATATGACGGAGCAGTTTGACGCAAGCGTGCGCCAAACCCTGGCGGCCCTGCCTGAAAAGAGGCGCGCCCGCCGCATGACGGCGGGCAAAATCACCGCGATAGCCCTTGCCGCGGCCCTGTGCCTCGGCGGCACGGCCCTTGCCGCGAGCGGCGGGCTCTTCCCGCTGCTCTTCCCCGGAGACGGCGGCGAGGCCGTGAGCGGATATGTGCGGCAGCCGGAGGAGCCGGCCGCCGAAAACGACGACTGGCGCCTGACGGTGGACAGCGTGCTCTTCGACGAGAGCTCGCTCACCGGCCTCGTGAGCCTGAGGCTGGAAGACCTCAATGGAGAGGGCAAAATGCCGTTCAAGACCATCGGCGTACTGCCGGAGTACCGCAAGCCCGGCATGAGCTGGGCGGCGCTTGACGAGATAAACGCGACCGAGGACGGCGAGTGCCATTTTGAGGTGCTGGACGCGGCGGGGGAGGGGGCCTTCACCGGCCCGTTCTATCTCGACACGGAGCGCTCGACCGACAAGACGTACTATATCGAGGCCGCGCTGATAGCCTTCCCCGACTACGTGCCCGGCGAGGCGCTGACGCTCGGCATGTATCAGCTCGGCGAGGACGAGGCGGTACTGTCCGTAACGCTGCCCGAACCGCAGGCCATGCCCGGCTTGAAGAGCGCCGACGGGGCCGTCACGCTCTCGCAGATCGGCCTGCGCATCGAGCTTGACGCCGACGAGGCGGCGGTCGACATCGTAGACTACGTCGCGCTGCGCACGGCGGACGGCAGTGAGACAGTGATAATCGATAAAGCCAAGGGCATCGACCGCACGCTCTACGCGCTGGGCACTGCGACTGACCCGGTGAGCCTGAACGACTCAACCTATACAACCGGCATTCCCGGCCCGGCCGAGGGCAGCTGCAACGCGGCGACCTATCTGCTCGCCGTCACGCCGGAGCTTGAAAATGTGCGCTCCGTGGTGGTAAACGACATGGAGTACGCGCTCGCGTAAATAAAAAGAGAGGACGTGAAACCACGTCCTCTCAGTTCACCAAAAAAAGCCTCGCAGAGTTTCGCCGCAAAGCGGCGAAAAAATTGAAATCCATTTTCGGCGGCGGCGTGTACGTCGCCGAAAATACCTCTCGCGGAGCGGAGTGTGAAAAATCAGCCAGTGCGCACACTGGCTGATTTCTTTGCGCGCAGCGAAGCGCCTATGCCATGGCGCGCAGCGCCGGGCGTTTCAAATAAAAAGACCAGTCCGCAGACTGGTCTTTTTATTTGACTTGTTAGGCAAGCTCGACCTCGGCGCCGACGGCCTCGAGCTGCTTCTTGAGGGCCTCGGCGTCGTCCTTGGAGACGCCTTCCTTGATCTTGGCGGGAACCTTCTCGACGAGAGCCTTCGCCTCGGCG
>CALWYR010000053.1 GCA_944385805.1 uncultured Oscillospiraceae bacterium | reverse complement strand
AACGCGCGCGTGAGCGGCGCGAAGGAGGGCGACACCCTCTACATGCACTCCGTGAGCGCGATGAGCGATTCGAGCAAGTCCGCGAGCGACGAGGGCGACGGCCTTGCGCAGTGCGACACCACGGCGGGCGCTTACACGATAGCGGCCGACGGCACGATAACCGACATCGAGCTCGACTGCGTGCAGACGAAGATCAACATCAACACCGCGGGCGAGATTACGAACGACCAGGAGAACACCGCGGTCACGACGAAGACGAACCTCGAGTATGACTACGACATGCTGAAGGCCTCTCCGATAGGCAAGGAGTGGTTCGAGCAGACGAACTTCTTCGAGGACTACTGCAAGGGCAAGACCGTCGACGCGGTCGCGGCCACTGAGGTGAACCCGGACAACGGCCACGTCGCCGAGAGCGAGGTCGACCTTGTCGCCGGCTGCACCATGAACATCAACGACTTCGTCGTCGTCCTCACCAAGAGCAAGTAATATGCCTTTTAAGACCCTTCGCCGGGCGGCGGCGCTGCTTCTCGCCGCGCTGCTGCTCGGCCTGGCCGGCTGCTCCGAGGGAAGGCCCGAGGGGCCGCCGGCTTCGGCGGAGCCCTCCGGGGCCGGGGCGGAGCTGACGCGCTATCAGGCGCAGTTCCTCGAGCTCTTCGACACCGTCACCACCGTCATAGGCTACGCCGAAACGGAGGAGGAGTTCTCCGAGACCGTGAACGCCTTCCGCGACGAGCTGAGGGAGTATCACGAGCTCTACGACATCTATAACGACTACGAGGGCGTCAACAATATAAAAACCATCAACGACGGCGCCGGAGGCGAACCCGTGAAGGTCGACCGGCGGATAATCGACCTGCTGCTCTTCTGCCGCGAGATGTACGAGGCGACGGAGGGCAGGACGAACGTCATGATGGGCAGCGTCCTCTCCCTCTGGCACGACGCGCGCGAGCTGGGCATAAACGACCCGGAGCGCGCCGAGCTCCCCGACATGGGCGAGCTTGAGGCCGCGAAGGGGCACACGGGCTTCGACGCCCTTGTGATAGACGAGGAAAACTCCACCGTGCAGATAACCGATCCCGAGGCCAGCCTCGACGTCGGCGCGGTGGCCAAGGGCTACGCGACGCAGCGCGTGAGCGAGGGCCTCCCGGGCGGGATGCTGGTGAGTGTGGGCGGCAACGTCTACGCGACCGGGCCCAAGCCGGACGGCTCCGGCTGGGTGATAGGCATCCAGGACCCCGACGGCGGCGCGAGCGACTATGTCCAGCGCGTGAGCTTCGCGCGCAGCTGTATGGTCTCCAGCGGCGACTACCAGCGCTACTACTATGTTGACGGCGTCCGCTACCACCATATAATCGACCCCGAGACCCTCATGCCGCCGTCCTACTGGCGCGCGGTGAGCGTTATATACCCCGACTCCGGCGTGGCCGACGGGCTCTCCACGGCGCTCTTCTGCCTCAATCAGGAGGACGGGCAGGCGCTGCTCGACGAGTTCCCCGGCGCCGCGGCGCTCTGGATAGCTCCCGACGGCGAGCTCATCAGCAGCGAGGGCTTTGAGGAATACGTCTATGAAGAATAGAGCGAGCTTCGGCTCTCTCAGCTTCCGCTTAGTAATTTGAGAGGTGAGAATATGAAACAGCTGTTTGGCGGCGGCATCCACCCGGATGGGCACAAGGACATGTCGCGCGGCGGCGCGCCGGTGCCCGTACCGGCCCCCGAGACTGTCTGTATCCCCCTCCGCCAGCACATAGGCGCGGCCTGCGCCCCGCTGGTGAACGTGGGCGACGCCGTACTCATGGGCCAGAAGATAGGCGACGGCGAGGGGCGCTGCTCGCCCGTACACGCCACCGTCTCCGGCACCGTCACCGCCATTGAGGAGCGCGAGATCCCCGGCGGCGACCGCGTGCAGAGCGTCATAATAAAGAACGACGGCAAGGACACCCCCGCGCCCATGACCGGCCACGCAAGCTGGCTGAGCCTGAGCGCCAGGGAGGTCGCCGCCGCGGTGCGCGAGTGCGGCATCGTCGGCATGGGCGGCGCCGCCTTCCCCACCGACTCCAAGATTGGCTCCACCGCCGGCAAGACCGCCGAGGTGCTGATAAACGCCTGCGAGTGCGAGCCCTATATAACCAGCGACGACACCGAGATGTGCTGCTATACCGCCGACGTCGTCGGCGGCGCGAAGCTGCTCTGCAAGGTGCTGGGCGCGAAAAAGAGCATCATCGCCGTCGAGGACAACAAGCCCGAGGCCATCGAGGCGCTCCGGGCCGCGCTCGGCGACGAGCCGACCGTCGAGGTGCGCGTGCTGCCCACCCGCTACCCCCAGGGCGCGAAGAAGCAGCTCATCCTCGCCGTAACGGGCCGCGAGGTGGCCCCCGGCGCACGCAGCGGCGCGCTCTTCAACGTCACCACCACGGCCAATATCTACCGCGCGGTGACCAAGGGCCAGCCCCTGCTGGAGAAGATAGTCACCGTCACCGGCGACGGCGTCAACGAGCCCAAGAACATGCTCGTCCGCATCGGCACCTCCTTCGCCGACGTGCTCAAGGCCGCCGGCGGGCTCAAGGAGGAGACGAAGCAGGTCATAGCGGGCGGCCCCATGATGGGCAAGGGCGTGGGCAGCCTCGAGGTTCCCGTCGTCAAGGGCACCAACGCCATCCTCTGCCTCACGGAGGAGTGCAATCCGGCCGCCGACCCCGTCTGCATCCGCTGCGGCAAGTGCGTCGAGGTCTGCCCGATGTACCTGCAGCCGCTCAACCTCTACCGCTACGCGAAGGCCGGCGACAAGCAGATGCTCGACGAGCTCTACCTCAACGACTGCATGGAATGCGGCTGCTGCTCCTTCGTCTGCCCCGGCAAGCTCCCGCTGACCGCTACCTTCGTTGAAGCAAAGCATATGCTGAAGAAGGGAGGAAAATGAGCGTGAACCTTACTGTTTCCTCTGCGCCCCATATCCGCAGCAGGGAGAATACCCGCCAGATAATGCTGGACGTGGTCATCGCCCTGGTGCCGGCCATCATCGCGGCCGTTATCCTCTTTGGCCTGCGCGCGCTGATGCTCGTGCTCGTCTCGGCCGCGGCCTGCGTGGTGTTTGAGGCGCTCTTCTGCCTCGTGACGAGGCATACAATGACCGTCGGCGATCTCTCCGCGGTCGTCACCGGCGTGCTGCTCGCGCTGTGCGTGCCCGACGGCTGCCCCTACTGGACGCTCATCGTGGGCGACGCCTTCGCCATCATCGTGGTCAAGGGCCTCGTCGGCGGACTCGGCCAGAACATCTTCAACCCCGCCCTCGGCGGCAGGGCCTTCATGATGCTCTTCTGGCCCGCCACCCTCACCCGCGCCGGCAGCAGCGAGGCCATCAACGCCTTCGCCTTCGGCAACGTGGACTTCGTGGCCTCCGCCACCCCGATGCAGACCATGAACCTCGGCAACCTGCCCGACCTGGGCATCCTCGACATGCTCCTCGGCAGGCACGGCGGCACTATCGGCGAGGTCTGCGTCCTCGCGCTGCTTATCGGCTTCGCCTGGCTGCTCTACCGCCGCGTGATAAGCTGGCGCATCCCCGTGGCCTACATGGGCACGCTGGCCCTGCTGAGCCTG
>CALWYR010000052.1 GCA_944385805.1 uncultured Oscillospiraceae bacterium | reverse complement strand
CCGTCATCGGCCGCGACGCCGAGATACGCAACGTCGTGCGCATCCTCTCGCGCAAGACGAAGAATAACCCCGTGCTCATTGGCGAGCCGGGCGTCGGCAAGACCGCCATCGCCGAGGGCCTCGCTCAGCGCATAGTCCGCGGCGACGTGCCCGACGGCCTGCGCGACAAGACGATCTTCTCCCTCGACATGGGCGCGCTCATCGCCGGCGCGAAGTACCGCGGCGAGTTTGAGGAACGCCTCAAGGCCGTGCTCGAGGAGATAAAGAAGAGCGAGGGCAGAATAATCCTCTTCATAGACGAGCTGCACACCATCGTCGGCGCGGGCAAGACCGAGGGCAGCATGGACGCGGGCAACCTCTTAAAGCCCATGCTGGCGCGCGGCGAGCTCCACTGCATCGGCGCGACAACCCTCGACGAATACCGCAAGTATATCGAGAAGGACGCCGCGCTCGAGCGCCGCTTCCAGCCCGTCATGGTGAACGAGCCCACGGTCGAGGACACGATAAGCATCCTGCGCGGGCTCAAGGAGCGCTATGAGATCTTCCACGGCGTGCGCATACACGATAACGCCCTCGTCGCCGCCGCGACGCTCTCCGACAGGTATATCACCGACCGCTTCCTGCCCGACAAGGCCATAGACCTCGTCGACGAGGCCTGCGCCATGATACGCACGGAGATAGACTCCATGCCCAGCGAGCTCGACGACATCCGCCGCCGGATAATGCAGCAGGAGATAGAGGAGATGGCCCTCAGGAAGGAGGACGACCAGCTCAGCCGCGACCGCCTCGCGAAGCTCAGCGAGGAGCTGGCCGAGAACAAGGACAAGTTCAACGCCATGAAGGCGCGCTGGGAGAGCGAGCGCGACAGCGTCGACGCCGTCAAGCGCATAAAGGGCGAGATAGAACAGCTCAACGCCGACATCGAACAGGCGCAGATGAACCTCGAGTATGAAAAGGCCGCAAAGCTCAAGTATTCCGACCTGCCCGCGCTCGAAAAGCAGCTCGCCGAGGCCGAGGAGGCCGCCGAGACGCGCGGCAGCGAGGACTCGCTCGTACACGACACCGTCACCGAGGAGGAGATAGCGGGCATTGTCGCCAAGTGGACGGGCATCCCCGTGAGCAAGCTCATGGAGGGCGAGCGCGAGAAGCTCCTGCACCTCGACGAGGTCATACACAGGCGCGTTGTCGGCCAGGACGAGGCCGTGCGGCTCGTCACGGAGGCCATACAGCGCTCGCGCGCCGGCATCTCCGACCCGAACCGGCCGATAGGCAGCTTCCTCTTCCTCGGCCCCACCGGCGTCGGCAAGACGGAGCTCGCCAAGAGCCTCGCCGAGTGCCTCTTCGACGACGAGCGCAGTATGGTGCGCATAGACATGACCGAGTACATGGAGAAATTCTCCGTCAGCCGCCTCATCGGCGCGCCTCCCGGATACGTCGGCTATGACGAGGGCGGCCAGCTCACCGAGGCCGTGCGCCGCCATCCCTACTGCGTCGTGCTCTTCGACGAGGTCGAGAAGGCGCACCCGGATGTCTTCAACATCCTGCTGCAAATCCTCGACGACGGCCGCATAACGGACAGCCAGGGCCGCACGGTGGACTTCAAGAACACGATAATCATCCTCACGAGCAACCTGGGCAGCCAGTATCTGCTGGAGGGCATACAGCCCGACGGGAGTATCTCCGACGAGGCTCAGGAGGCCGTGCGCGGCGAGCTGAGGCGGTCTTTCCGGCCCGAATTCCTCAACAGGCTCGACGAGATTATCATGTTCCGCCCGCTCACGCGCGAGAACCTGACCGGCATCATCGACATCATGGTCGACGGCCTCAGGAAGCGCCTCGCGGACAAGGGCCTCAGCCTCGAGCTCACCGACGCCGCCCGGGCGCTGATCATCGACCGCGGCTACGACCCGCTCTACGGCGCGCGCCCGCTCCGCCGCTACCTGCAGAGCAGCGCCGAGACGCTGATAGCCCGCGAGATACTGCGCGGCGACCTCAGCTCCGGAAGCACGCTGGTGCTGGACGCCGAAGCCGGCGAGCTCGTCTGCCGGGTAAAGTAAGTGATTTTCAAGCTAAGTGCAGCGGGAAGATAGCCCGAAATCCCAGAGCTCCTGAGGGGAGCGGAAGTTAAGCACCTTACGAGGTCTGGCGCTGATAAGCGCCGGGCCTCGTTTTTTGGTGGCCGGAGAGACGCGGGGGGCCCTGACCTCGGGGCAGAACTCCCGTTGAGGTTCTCAACCGTACAATTCAGCAAGGCGCAGTACCGCTTCCCTTCTGCCGTAGGCAATGGGCGCCGCTCGCCCGCGCCCTTCGCGGCGGCCTGTACGGCCGCCCGCCGGGATTATTCGTCCGCTCTTTTCTTGGCCAAAACCAGGCGGCGGCCATGATTGCCTCTTACCGCCATTGCTTCAGTCTCAACCTTGCGGAGGCCGGCAAGGGTTGTCTTTGCATTGTCCTGTGGTATTTTGCGCTGCGCTGTGCTACAATGGATAAAAACATGGATTTTGGAAGGAAGTGCGGCTATGACGGGGTCTGAAACCCGGCTGCTGGGGTTCATGGAGGGCGCGGACAAGCGCTTTGTCGTCCCGGTTTACCAGCGCAAGTACGACTGGAAGCAGGATAACTGCGCCCAGCTCTATGAGGATCTCAGGAAGGTCGTCCTCGAGGGGCGGCGCAGCCACTTTTTCGGCAGCGTAGTCTATGGCATCGAGGGCGCCGGCAGCAAGACGAATTACCAGATCATAGACGGACAGCAGCGCCTGACCACCGTCTCGCTGCTGCTTCTGGCCATGCGCGACCTCATTGCGCGCGGGCTTGTCACCGTCGAAGACCCGCGTCTCGCCGAGCAGATTGAGGAGCGCTTTCTCGTCGACAAGTGGGCCAAGGAGGACGAGCGCATCAAGCTCCGCCCGGTCAAGTCCGACCGCGACGCGCTCTCTCGGCTCTTCGGCCCGGCCGAGGACTTCGACCCCGCCTCCAACCTCACGCACAACTACCTCTGGTTCTTCAACACGCTCAGGACGCAGGATATAAGCCTCGACGAGCTCTACGCCGCGGTCACAAAGCTGGAAATAATCGGCATATCGCTCGAGGCGGGCGACAACGCCCAGCTCATATTTGAGAGCCTCAACTCCACCGGCCTTGAGCTCTCCGAGGGCGACAAGATACGCAACTACGTGCTCATGGGCCAGCCGCTCCGCGAGCAGGACGAGCTCTACAACCGGTACTGGCTGCCAATCGAGCGCTGCACCGGCGGCGGCGTGGACGCCTTCGCGCGCGACTACCTGAGCGTCAAAACGCGCGCGACGCCGACCGTGCGGGCGATCTACCCCGCCTTCAAGCGCTATGTGGAGGAAAATTCCATAGAAATCGAAGCTCTGCTGGAGGATATGCTGGGCTACGCGCGGCTCTATGAGAAGTTCCTCAGCTTCAGCGGCGGCATGGGCGAGCCCGCGCTCGACGACTGCCTCTACCGCCTCAAGTGGCTGGACATCACCGTCACGCGGCCCTATCTCATGGAGGTGCTGCGTCTGGGCCGGAGCGGACAGCTCAGCGGCCGGGACGTGCTGCGCGTCTTTGAGATAGTTGAAAGCTACCTCTTCCGGCGCAGCATCTGCGAGGTGCCGACGAACGCGCTCAACAAGATTTTCCTCACTCTCAACCGCGAGATTTTGAACTACGACGGCACGACGGAGAACTATGTCTCCAAGCTCGGCTACGCCCTGCGCGCCAAGCGCGAGAGCGGGCGCTTCCCGGACGACGCGGAATTCGCCGCCGCGCTCGCCGCCAAGCAGGTGTACCTGATGCGCGGGCGCTACAGGGAATATCTCTTTGAGCGCTTCGAGAATTTCGGCACCGTGGAGGTCAAGGACGTCTACAGGCTGCTCGCCAACAAGACCTATACGATAGAGCACATCATGCCGCAGACGCTCACTCCCGCCTGGCTGAGGGAGCTCGGCCCGGACGCGGCGCAGATTCACGCGGCCTGGCTGCACCGGCTGGGCAACCTGACGCTGACGGCCTACAACCCCGGGCTGAGCAACAACACCTTCCTCGAAAAGCGCGACGACCCCAACTGCGGCTACCGCGCGAGCGGCCTGCGCATGAATCAGAGGCTGGCCGGGCTCGAGCGCTGGGGCCTTGCGGAGATAGAGGCGCGCAGCGCCGCCATGGTTGAGCGCGCGAGGGAGATCTGGGCCCTGCCGGAGACGGACTTCGTCCCGGCGCGCAGGGAATACGACTCCTTCTCGCTCGCGGACGAGGACGCGGACATGACCGGGCGCTGGGTGCAGAGATACAGCTTTTCGGGCGCCGAGCAGACGGTTTCCAGCTGGGCCGAGCTATTCGAGCGCGTTATCCGGCTGCTGCATTCGGGCAGCAAGTCTGTGCTGTACTCCCTCGCCGAGTCGAACGACGCCGACAGCGTGGCGGTCTATGTTTCCAGCCATGCCGACAGCTTCCACTCGCCCATTGAGATTGACAGCAGCTTGTATGTCGAGAAGAACAACGGCACCAACACAAAGCTCGGCATCCTGCGCCGGCTGTTCGCGATTTACGGCGTCGAGCCGGACGAGCTGGTGTTCTATCTGCACGATATGGACAGCGCCCAGCTCGCCGAGACGGCAAGGCACGAAACCCGGCGGAGGTACTGGGAGTACGCGCTGCCCTCGATACAGGAGGCGAATCTGCGGCTCGGCGCGTTCAGCGGCGTAAACCCGACCACCAGCAACTCAGTCTACGGCGGCACGGGGATAAGCGGTTTTTACTTGAAGTGCGCGGCCAACCGGGATATGGCTCAGGTTCAGTTTTACCTCAGCGACGTCAATGAGGAAAAGAACCGCTCCGCGTTTGACAGGCTGTACGCGCGCAGGCGGGAGATAGAAGCCGCCCTGGGTCAGGCGCCGGAATGGCGGCGCGTCGCCGGGCAAAAGACCTCCGTCATCGGCCTTTCGCTCAGCGGCGTGAGCATCGCCGATGAATCCGACTGGCCGGCCATGGCGAAGTTCCACGCGGAGTGGAGCGCCCGGCTGGCCGCGGCCGTGCTGCCGCAGCTTGAAGACGTGCAGGGCGTCGACCGCCGCAGCCGGGAGATCGCGGGCGCGCTGAGGGTGTGGGCGCACGGGCGCGAGGGCGTCGGCTTCGACATGGCGCGCTCCAACACCACGCTCACGCGCTTCACCACCGCCGGTATGACCGCGCTGTTCCCCGACGTCCCCGACGCGCCCAGCGGCTGGGGCACGCCGAACCACTACTTCTACGAGATTAACAACCGCAAAGGGAAGGTGTACATCGCCCTCGCCTTCAGCTCCAAGGGCCTCCCCTCCGGCCAGCGGGAAAAGCTGCAAAGGCTCGCGGGCGCGCCGCTCAGCCCCGGCTGGCAATGGAAAACGCTTTTCAGGACCGGGTCGGTCGAGGTCGCGGAGCCCATGGACGAGCCCGCCCTCTTCGCCGGGCTGGAGAGCTGCCTGGAGCAGGTACGCGAGTACGAGGCGCAGGCTCGCGAAATACTGGGAGCCGGCTGAGCGCCGCGCTTTCGCGCCTGCGCGCGGCAGTTAAATCGGAAAACCGCCCGGGATAGTTCCCGGGCGGTTCCCTTTATGGAGGATCCGGGGTGTTATACGTTTTCAACGTAGCGCATCAGGATCGCGGCGCACTGGGCTCTCGTCGCGGTGCCCTGAGGCACAAGCGTGGTGTCCGTCACGCCGGTGATGATGCCGTTGTCAATGGCCCAGGCCATGGCCGTGGCCGCCCAGGCGTTCACACTGGCGGCGTCGCTGTAGCCGCTCAGGGTCGCGTCGGTCGTCGGCTCGCCGGCGAAGCGCCAGAGCATGGTGACCAGCTGCTCGCGGGTGATGAGGCCGTTGGGATCCGTACCGTCGCTGACGCCGCTGCGCACAGCCCAGGCGCGGGCCACGCTCTGCCAGCCGGTGCCGCTGACCGTCTCGCCGTCCATGCGGGCGAGGACAGCCCAGACCATGGAGCGGGTCAGGCCCGCGTCAGGCTCGAAGGTGGTCGCCGAGGTGCCCTGCATGAGCCCGTTGGCGTAGACGTAAGCGACCGCGTCAGAGTACCAGGCCCCGGCCGGGACGTCAACGAAGCCGGCCGAGCCGGAGACGAAGCTCACGTTAACAGTGACAGCGCTCTCGGGCATGACGAAGCTGTAGGT
>CALWYR010000051.1 GCA_944385805.1 uncultured Oscillospiraceae bacterium | reverse complement strand
ACTCGTCGAGGACCTGGGTCATCTCGTTGCCGCGCTCGCCGCAGCCGAGGTAGACTATCATGTCCGCGTCGGACCACTTGGCGAGCTGGTGCTGCACGACGGTCTTGCCCGCGCCGAAGGGGCCGGGGATGGCCGCGCAGCCGCCCTTGCCCACGGGGAAGAGCGTGTCTATGACGCGCTGGCCGGTGACCAGCGGGCGGTCTATCGTCAGCCTCTCGGCGAAGGGGCGCGGCGTGCGCACGGGCCAGAGCTGGCTGAGCGTGAGCGGCTTTTTGCCCTCGCGGCCGAGGTCGACCCAGGCGAGCGGCTCCACGACGGTGTAGTCCCCGTCGGGGACCACGTCGCAGACGGTTCCGCTCAGTCCGGGCGGCACCATGGAGCGGTGCTCTATCATGCCGCTCTCGGCGGTGGTCGCGAAGACCTGCCCGCCCCTGACCGTGTCGCCGTTTTTAATAAGCAGCTTGACCGGCCACTTCTTCTCCTCGTCGAGGGCGCCTATATTGATGCCCTTGGCGATGAAATCGCCGGCCATGCGCTCTATCTGCGCGAGCGGGCGGCCGATGCCGTCGAAGATGCCGCCGACAAGGCCGGGGCCGAGGCGGATGCTCATCGGCTCCATGGTCGGGTAGACGGGCTCGCCGGAGCTCAGCCCGCCGGAGTCCTCGTATATCTGCACGACGCTCTCGTCGCCGGCGGAGGAGACGACCTCGCCGAAGAGGCGCTGGTTGCCGACGTACACGAGGCTCATGCGCGGCAGGCTGCGGCCGCCGCGCACGTGGATGACGGGGCCGTTGATGCCGTAGATGTAGTAGGGGGTATTGTTATTGTCCATCTGTTCCCTCCATGCCCAGGCCGGTCAGCTCGGTGAAGCGGCCGCTGAGGTCCTCCAGAGCGGTATCGAAGGTCAAATCCGCGCGGCGGTGCTCGTCGGGGAAGTCGACGATGATGCCGCCCAGGTCAAAGAAGCCCTCGGCGAAGCTCAGCTCCACTCCCGGAGCCGCCGCCTTGAGATGGCCCTTGTGGGAGACATCCTCGCCGCGCAGCAGCACGCGGGCGCTCACGGCCCCGGGCATGGCCTCCAGCGCCTGCTTCAGCAGCCGGTCGAGCGCGTCGCCGTAGGCGGGCGAATCGGGATAGGCGCGCAGCTTTTCGCGCACGTCCTTTATGACCTCCCGCTGGCACTCCTCGCGCAGGCTGAGCACCGAGCGGCGCGCCGCGAGGGTCTCGGTCATGACGCGCTTGTCCTCCCTGGCGCGGGCTTCCGCCAGGGCCTGGGCAGTGCGGCGCTCGCCCTCCTGCCTGGCGCGTTCGGCGTAGTCCGCCAGCGCCTCGCGCTCGCGCGCGTCAGCCTCGGCGCGCACCGCGTCGGCCTTAGCCTGGGCGGCGGAGAGGATGGCGGTGGTAAAGCCCTTGAGCTTGCCCTTGCTTTTCACTTCTTCCATGTGGCCGCCTCCTAAAACTTGATGCCTATGGCCTCGTTTATGAGGCGCATGATAGAGTCCTGTCCGCTCCTCGTCCCGCGGCTGTCGGCGATGACGTTCACCAGCGGCCTTGCGGAGCTCAGCTTGAGCTCGTCGAGCCTCTCGGGGCTCATGGCGTAGCAGCCCTCGGTGACGATGAGGATGGCGACGCCCGGGTCCGCCGCGGCCCTGCCGACGGCGGCGTCCACCTCGCGCTTGCTGCCCGCGAGGACGCCTTCAATGCCGGCTAGGCGCAGCCCGGTCAGGACGTCGGGGTCGTCGCTGACGCAGAAGCAGCGCATCAGAAGAGGAGGATGATGATGGCGACCAGCAGGCCGTAGATGGCCATGCCTTCGGCGAGGCCGACGAAGACGATGCTCTTACCGAAGGTGCTGTCGTTCTCGGCGAGGGCGCCGATGGCGGCGCTGGCGCTGTTGGAGACGGCGATGCCGGAGGCGATGCCGCTCAGGCCGACGGCGAGGGCCGCGCCCAGATAGCCAAAGGCCTTGGTCCAGTCGGTGCCCGCGGCGGCGGTGACAACGTCGGCGGCCTCGTCGGCGGCGAAGACGCCCTGGCCGAGGAAGGCTATGCCGCAGAGGGCGAAAATCCCGAAGAAGGAGGCGATGTGCGCGTAGAGCGGCTTCTTCACGCTCTTGCCGGCCTTGGCGCGGCGGGCGATGAAATACAGGGGGACGACTATGGCCGCGGCGGCGGCGAGGGCGACGGCGATAACGATAAGCACTTTCATTTTGTTGACCTCCACAATTCTATGGTTTTGGTTAATATGCCGCGTCAGGCGCGGCCGGAGCTGTAATCAACGGTTACCGGCTCG
Organism: uncultured Oscillospiraceae bacterium; assembly: GCA_944385805.1. Classification (GTDB taxonomy): domain Bacteria; phylum Bacillota; class Clostridia; order Oscillospirales; family Oscillospiraceae; genus Scatomorpha. Next base: position 897 of record CALWYR010000051.1, on the reverse strand, counting down.
AAGGAGACGCCGCGGCCGGTGTAGAAGCGGCTGAAGAGCTCATAGAACTCGAGCCTCAGGGACTGGATGCAGACCAGCGCGGCCTCTATGCCCATGACGATGACGTTGCCGATAACGAGGCCGAAGATGCTGTAGCCGCCGCCGGACTTGGCGGAGAGCTGGTAGACTATCATCATCATGATGGCGTGGATGATGGCGTAGGTGCCGACTCGCAGGAAGCTCAGACAGTTGGAGAGCCAGCTGAGCACGGCCTCGAAGAGCTCGAAGAAGCCCTCGAGTATCATCATGCCTATGCCCTTGTCATCGTGGCGGCGCTCAAGGCGCAGCAGCAGCGCGAGCGGCTCGGAGAGCCATATCGTCAGCAGCAGCACGGCGAGGACTATCCAGTACACCGCGCTCGAGAGCACAGGTATCTCCAGCAGCATGGTCAGCGCCACTCCGGCAATCAGCAGCGTGAGGAAGAGCACGCCCGTGACGCCGTTGGCGGAGAAGAGCGCCCGGCGCAGCTCGCGCTGGCGGAAGCAGGTGAGGATGTTGAGCACGCCGGTGAGGAGTATCAGCGCCAGGCCGATGACCGCGCTCACGAGCAGGATCGTGACGACGCCGTCGCCCTCCAGCACCTTGAAGCCGGGCAGCAGATGCTCGTTGCCGAAGACGCTGCCGTATACGAAGCCGAAGAGTATGGCGGGGACACCCACCGTGGCGAGTATGCCTCCCAGCCACATGCCGCGCTTCTTGTACATGTACAGCCCCACGAGTATGAGTACTGCGCCCTGGCCGATGTCGCCGAACATCATGCCGAAGAACAGGCAGTACGTAAGCGCGAGGAACAGCCTCGGGTCGGCCTCTCCATAGGCCGGAACGCCGTACATGTCAACGAAAGGGGCGAATACCTGC
>CALWYR010000050.1 GCA_944385805.1 uncultured Oscillospiraceae bacterium | reverse complement strand
CGGAGGCCATGCCCTCGAGCGCGGAGGCGATGACCGCGACCTTGGCCGGGCCGCCGGAGGCGGAGCCCGCGACAAAGTTCGCGCACTCGATGAAGAAGTTCGCTATGCCCGTCCTCTCAAGGAAGGCGCCGAAGATGACGAAGACGACGATGAACTTCGCGCAGACGTTTATCGGCGTGGAGAGGATGCCGTTGACGCTGTAGAACAGCGTGTAGATGAAGCGGTCAAAGTTGATGCCGGAGACGAAGGTGTATATGACCAGCGCGCCGGCGACGAAGAGTATCGGCAATCCCACGCAGCGGCGGCAGAGTTCGACCACGGAGAGGACGCCGATGAGGCCGACGATAGAGTAGAACGAGGTCATGCTCGAGGCGCTCTTGACCACGACGGCGAAGGTGTCGTAGGTGAAGCAGTAGTAGAAGAACGCGCCCGCGCCGAGCGCCATGATGATTATGTCGTACCAGGGCAGGGAGTTCACCTTGACGTGCTTCTTGGTGATGGGGTAGGTGATGTAGCCGAGGATTATCATGCAGCCCATGAATAAGGTGAGCCGCTTCTCGATGCCCCACTGGGAGAAGAGCGTGGAGAGTATGCAGTAAGCGGAGAAGGCGGCCATCAGCAGGTCTATCACAAACTTGGGCTTGCCCTCCCAGATGCGGGTGTTGGACTCCTTGTCATACTTGCGCATGACGGCCTCGACGTCCTCCATCGTCCCGACGTCGGCGCCGGCATCCGCGGCCTGGTCCTCCTCGGGCTCGTAGGACGCGCCGTCGAAGCCCTTCACGTGGGGCTGCTCGTAGTGCGGCTCGGTCTGTGTGTCAGCCACCGTACTGTCGAACAGCCCTTCCATTTTCTTTTTCTTCTTGTCAGACATTGTATACCTCCCGGGCGAAAGCCGCGGCGTCCAGCTGGACGCCGCGGACTGACGCAGATTGCTTGCTTAACGGCTGGCCGTTCAGGCGGTAGGAACGTCTATGCCCTTCTCGGCGAAGTACTTGGCGGCGCCGGGGTGATAGGGGACGTTGGTGACGGAGCTAGCGAACTCGAGGCTGAGCTCGTTCTGCTTGGCGTGGCCGAGGTCGCCGATGTTCTCGAAGATGGTGGAGACGAAGTCGTATACGGCGTCCTCGCTCACGTCGTTGCCGGCGATGACGACAGCGCCGACGGCGACGGTGGTGCAGTCCTCGGGAGTGCCGTAGACGTCCGCGGCGATAACGTTCTCGGAGTAGTAGGGGCTGGACTCGATGAGCTTCGCGATGTGCTCCTCGTCGAGGCTGACGAGATAGACGTCGTTGCCGCTGGCGAGGTCGACGACCGCGGTGGTCGGCGCGCCGGAGACGATGAAGGCCGCGTCAATCTTGCCGTCCTTCAGGGAGTCGACGCTGGTGGCGAAGTCCTGATACTGCGGGACGATGTCCTCCTCGGTGAGGTCGTAAGCGCCGAGGATGTCAAGGGCGTTGAAGTACACGCCGGAGCCGACGGCACCGATGGAGACGTTCTTGCCCTCGAGGTCGGCGACGGTCTTGATGTCGGGGTTGAGGGTGACGATCTGCACCTGCTCCATGTAGAGCGCGGCGACGACGGAGAAGCTGGTTACGGGAGCGGGCTCGCCGGTCTCGTCGTCGACGAAGAGGCGGGTGCCGTTGTAGGCGTAGTCCATGACGTCGGACTGGACGAAGCCGAGCTGGATGTCGCCGCTGGCGATGTCCTCTATGTTGGACTGGGAGCCGTTGGACGTGACGGCGGTGACGGCGGTGTCGGTGTTCTCGGTGACGTAGCCGGCCAGCGCGCCGCCGAAGGCGTAATAGGTGCCGGAGTCGCCGCCGGTGCCGAACATGAGGGTCGTGCCCGAGCCGCAGGCGGCGAGGGCGAAGACCATGACCAGCGCAAGAGCGATAGCGAGTATCTTCTTCATTTTGTTTCCTCCCTGATAAACTTGATTTTGCAGTTTTTCATCTTTCAAGATTCATTGCTGTTCCAGTATAACCCTTACCGCGCCAGATTTCAAGAGGCATTATAAATAAATGTTGGGGTTCACTGCAATAATTTCGCCTTTAAAATGCAAAAATTTAACCAAGTGATTGGCTGACCCACTCGCGGGCGTACTCGGCGAAGCGCAGCGTGGCCGGCCCCGCCCTCTCGGCGTCGGGCAGGCAGAGGCCGATGGTGCGGCTGGCCGGCGGGTCGAGCTCCAGGCAGCGCACGCCCTCCGAGCAGTTTTTCAGCAGCAGCTCGGGCATGATGCTCACGCCCAGGCCGCGCTCGACCATGGCGATGACGGCGTAGTCGTCCTTGGTGGTGTACTTTATCTCCGGGCTCGCGCCGCTGCCGGCGAAGACGCCGCGCGCGTCGCGGTCGCTGGTTTCGAGCAGGCCGATGAAGCCCTCCTTCGCGAGCTCCCGCACGGGGAAGACGCCGCTTCCGGCGCGCGGGTGCGTCTTCGGCACAACGGCCAGCAGGCGGTCGGTGAGAAGCGGCCAGCTCTGGCCGCCGACCCTTGTGGGCAGGGAGACGAAGCCGATGTCGGCGCTGCCCTCGCTGAGCCACTGCTCCACGTCGTGGTAATCGCCGCTCATGAGCTTGAGCTCCACGTTGGGGTAGTCGGCCCGGAAGGCGGCGATGATGCCCGGCAGCCAGTGTACGCCCACGCTCGTAAACGTGCCTATCCGCACGGTGCCGGAGTCGAGGCCGCGTATCGCGCTCGCCACCTGCTCGAGCTGCTCGCGCGAGGAAAGTATGCCGCGGATGGCCGGCATGACCCGCTCGCCGTCCGCCGTGGGGGCCGCGCCGGTGCGCGAGCGGCGCAGCAGGGCGAAGCCCAGCTCCGACTCCAGCGAGCTTATCATGTGCGAGACCGCGCTCTGCGTGACGCCCAGCGACTCCGCCGCGCGGGTTATGCTCTTAAGCTCCACAGCGCGCATGAAGGCCTCGTATTTGTTGACCGGCACGGCTCACACCTCCCTTTTCGCGCCGATACGGGCGAAGTATTTGAATGTCAACGGCCAGAGCGCCGCCGCGAAGAGCACCATGAGGAAATACCTGAGCCCGTCCGCCGCGCCACACTCTCCCATGAGCGCGTAGAGAGGCTGCTTTAGCAGCGCGCGGATGGCCATCGTCAGCGCGAGGCCGAGGACGCACTTGAGCAGCTGGCCCAAAAGCGGGGCCTTTACCTCAAAGCGTATATAGCGCCGGTCGAGGGCGAAGCCGATGAGCATGGCGAGGCCCGCGCCGAAGAGCTTCCAGCCGTTTTCGCGCGCGCTGGCGAGGTTGGCGGCGTCCGTCCCCGCCGGGAAGGGGAAGAGCTCGACGTAGGCGATATAGGCCGCCGTCAGCGCGAGCATGGCGGCGAACACGGCGTACATGCGCCCGGGGCGCCCGTCCATGTCGCGGAAGAGCGGCCAGAGCGCGAGCGTCAGCGCCGTGCCCAGCGCGAGCGAGACGCCCACGTCGAGCGGGGTATGCACGCCGAGGTACATGCGCGAGAAGGCGATGAGCGCGATTATGAGCGAGCAGAGCGCGCGCCATGGAGCGCGCCGCGACCACATGCCGAGGCAGCCGAAGCTCGCGAAGGCGTTCTGCGTGTGCCCGCTGGGGAAGGAGTATCCCGCCGCCGCCTCGCGCGCGCTCTCGACTATCGTGAACTGCGGGTCCTGCACCCAGGGCCGCGGTATGCGGCAGGTTATCTTCAGAAACTGGTTGAGCACCGTGCCCGCGAAGCCGACGGTGAGGATATAGTAGCCCAGGCCCTTGCTCAGGCACCAGAAGGCGATGATGGCCACGGCCATGTACACCGTCTCGCCGCCGAGCTCGGTGACGATCGACATCACGGCGTCAAGGGCGGGGGTTCTTATGCTCTCGAGCGCGTAGAGTAGTTCCATAGCTGCCTCCGTGCGAAAAAATAGGCCCCGGATGAGTTCTGCCGGCTCATCCGGGGTGACGTCAATCAATTTTATCAGACCTCCGCGGCGCTGTCAAGGCGGCTCAGAGCAAGCCGATGCCCTCCAGCAGCAGCTTGACGCCGATGCCGCAGAGCACCACGCCGCCGAGGATGCCCGCCGCCTTGCAGGATATGCCGGGCACGCGGCTGCCGAGGAGGCCGCCCACGAAGCAGATGACGAAGGTCACCGCGGCAATCAGCAGCACGGAGGCGAGCAGCGGCACGTCCATGAAGGCGAAGGAGACGCCCACAGCCAGCGCGTCGAGGCTGGTGGCTATGGCCATGACGATGAGGCGGCCGAGGCGCAGGCTGGTCTCGCACTTCTCCTCCCCGCCGCGGACGGCCTCGACTATCATCTTCACGCCGATGAAGGCCAGCAGGAAGAAGCTCACATAGGGCCCCCAGGCGCTGATGATGTGGCTGACAGTACTGCCCAGCAGCCAGCCGAGGAGCGGCATCAGGCCCTGGAAGAAGCCGAAGCAGGCCGCGGTTATGGCCGCCTGCTTACATTTATAATTCGGTATCGTCAGCCCGTTGGTGACGGAGACGGCAAAGGCGTCCATTGACAAACCGACGCCGATGAGTAAAATATCTAGCATAGCGTTGAACGTGTTGAACATGTTTTCTCTCCGGAGTGATGTATTGTGGACATGGAAAAATATATGCGCGAAGCCCTCTCCCTAGCTCGCGAGGCCGCGGCGGCGGGCGAGGTGCCGGTCGGCTGCGTGGTCTTCACGCGCGCGGGCGAGATAATCGGCCGCGCGCGCAACCGCCGCGAGGAAAATTCGGACGCCACCGCCCACGCCGAGGTCGAGGCGATACGCGCCGCCTGCGCCGCGCTGGGGAGCTGGAACCTCTCCGGCTGCGGCATCGCCGTCACGCTCGAGCCCTGCCCCATGTGCGCCGGGGCGATAATAAACTCGCGCCTGAGCCCGGTCATATACGGCGCGCGCGAGCCCAACTCGGGCTCGGTCGGCAGCGTCATAAACCTCTTTGAGGAGCGATACGGCCACCGCCCCGCCGTCTACGGCGGCGTGCTGGCCGGCGAGTGCGCGGCGCTGCTGGCGGAGTTCTTCCGCGCCCTGCGCTGACCTGACCCGGGCTTTACAAAACCTTATATTGCTAAAATAGCCCTGGCCTCGCGGCCAGGGTTATTTGAAACTTACTATTCGGTTTATTCCTTCACGGAGCCGTCGGGGTTGAAGAGGGGCAGCTTGCCGAGCGTGATGATGTCCGTGCGGTTATAGGCGTCGCCCTCGGCGAGGACGGCCATCTTGCCGGCTATTATGCCGCCGGCGCGGGTGACCAGCTCCTCCATGGCGTGCAGGCTCTCGCCGGTGGAGATGACGTCGTCGAGGATGAGCATCCGCTTGCCCTTTATGAGCTCGGCGTCGGCCTTGTCGATGACCAGCTTCTGGATGTGCATGGTGGTGATGGAGCGCACCTCGACCTCGAAGACGCCGGACATATAGGCCTTGGCGCCCTTGCGGGCCAGGAAATACTTCTCCGCGCCGCTCTGGCGGGCCATCTCATAGAGCAGGGGTATGGCCTTGGCCTCGGGAGCTATCAGATAGTCGTACTCGGGCGCGCGCTTCAGGAGCTCGGCGGCGCAGTGCACGGTGAGCTCGACATCCCCGAACATGACGAACGCGCCTATGTAGAGGTCGTCGGTGACCTTACACAGGGGCAGATCGCGTTTTAACCCGGCGATGTCCATCTCGTATGTCATTCTGGATTCCTCCTAAAGTAATAAAACACTGATAAGCTATTATACAATACTGCCCGGCAAAATCAAGGGCAAATTCTCGCCCCCGCTCCGCGGAGCCCGGGGCCGTGCAGGAAAATTGCCAAATACAGGTATAAGCTCATTCTAACGTTTAAAAGTTAACCAGTCACATTCTTAACAAATGTACAGTTTGCACAAATTCTTTCAGAATTTCTCCGCAAAAAGCTGGGCTTTTGAGCAAAAATGAATAAACCGTTAAGAAATGAATATGAAAGACTTGTAAACGGCGAAGTTTTCGTGTAGAATTTAAAGTGTAATGGAGCAAAGGGTCAAATACCTCACGGCCCCTTGCGGATAGGGAGAACCGGCATGTATGGGAGCACGCCGGAATATTATTCTTGGGAGGGAAAATTAATGGAACAAGAACGCGGATCATGGGGAACTAATTTTGGCTTCCTGATGGCTGCCGTCGGCTCCGCAGTCGGTCTCGGCAACATCTGGGGCTTCCCGTACAAGATGGGCAACAACGGCGGCTTCGCCTTCCTCATTGTTTACCTGCTGCTCGTTGTCTTCGTCGGCGCGGTCGTCATGCTCGGTGAGCTGGCTATTGGCCGCAAGACCGGCCTCGGCGCCGTCGGCGCCTACGCGGCCTTCAACAAGAAGCACAAATGGGTCGGCGGTATCGGCGTCGCAGCCGCCTTCTTCCTTCTGACCTTCTACAACGTCCTCGGCGGCCTCGTCATGCGCTACATGATGGGCTTCCTGCTCCAGCTCATGGGCGTTGACGGCTTCAACGGTCAGGAGATGAGCTTCTGGAACTACATACTGCACGACTACGGCTCGATGGTGTTCTTCCACATCGTCTTTGTCGTCTCCAACATCATCATCGTCATGGGCGGCATAGAGGCCGGCATAGAGAAGTTCACCACGGTCGCCATGCCGGCGCTCTTCTTCATGCTGCTCTTCGTCATCATCTACGTCGCAACCCAGCCGGGCGCGGGCGAGGGCTACAAGTTCATGCTCACCCCGAACCTCGAGCCTCTGAGCTCCGTAAAGGGATTCTTCAGCGTGGTTAAAACAGCGGCAGGCCAGATGTTCTTCTCGCTATCGCTAGGTATGGGCGCAATGATAACATACGGCTCGTACCTCAACAAGGGCGAGGATCTGCAGAAGAACTCCTGGATAATCCCCGCCTGCGACACTATGGTCGCGATCATGGCCGCATGTGCCGTGCTCCCCGGCTGCGCCGCCTTCGGTCTCGACTACGCCAGCGGCCCGAGCCTGCTCTTCAACACCATGCAGAACGTCTTCCTGAGCATGGGCACCTTCGGCAACCTCTTCGGCTTCCTCTTCTATTTCCTCGTCTTCATCGCGGCGGTCACCTCGTCCATCTCCCTCTTCGAGGTCATCGTCACCTGGAAGCTCGACCAGGCCCGTGAAAAGGGCAAGAAGGGCAACCGTGCCGTTATCATCTGCGTTGCCGCCGCCATCTCCTTCGCCATCGGCCTGCCCGTCGCGCTCGACGCTATCGGCGGCTGGTTCACCGGCAAGCCCGGCATCATCCCCGCTCCCTACCAGATCCTCGGCATGGAGTTCGGCGCTGAGGGCGTCCCGATGTTCATCGACGCCTGGCTCGACTTCTTCGACGTGCTCTCCGAGGGCATCCTGATGCCGCTCGGCGCGCTAATCATGACAGTCCTGATTGGCTGGGTCTACAAGACCGCGTTCGTCAAGGAGGAGTGCGAGATCTCCGGCCACCGCTATCGCGCGCCGAGGTTCTACGAGGCCTGCTTCAAGTTCATCACCCCGATAGGCGTCACCATCGTCCTCATCGGCCAGATCATGGACTTCTTCCTATAAAAGATACAAGTGGGACTGCGTCCCCCTTGTAAGAACCCCCTCTCCGCGCACGGTGCGGAGGCCGTGGACACGTGTCCACGGGTTAAGGTATCGCCCCGAGGCAAAGCCCCGGGGCGATTTCTTTTGATTTTGGCTTGGGGCCTATTCGTATGGCCTTCAGTTCGCGAGACGCGGAGGCCGTGGGCTAAGGCATCCGCCCGGGGCAAAGCTCCGGGCGGATTTCATTTTGATCGCCGCTCGCGCGGCGCGGAGGGCAGGCGAAAGCCCCGGTACTTTTGAGGGCCGGGGCTTTCTTTGTGTGGATGAAAAAAGGGAGGAGTTTATGGATGATGCCTGCCGGCTCGGGGCGGGGCGTCTTCCCCGCCCTGACCGTACATAGCAAGGGGTGCAGATTCAAAGTGACACGGCTACGCGCGGCAGGCGGTCCGTCATACCGCTCACCGGCAGGCTGCCGCTCTTCGGCTGGGGGCTGCCGCAGGCGGCCAGGGAGAGTGCTAAGGCCATGGCCGTCAAAAGGGTTGCGATGCGTTTCATAGTCGTGCCTCCTTCTCTCTGCTGGTGAAAGGATAGCACCCACTTGTATCAAAGTTGTATCATTTTTGCATCCAAACTGTGATACAAACGTGAACTTTCTGTCACAAATCAGAAATCCATGCCGTCAAAGAGCCGCGCGCTCAGTCCAAACGACAGCGCCGGCGCCCCCGCGGCGAGCAGCGCGCGCATACTTAAAACTCCCTCTTTTTATAAATCCCAAGGCTCACGACCACGCTCGCGGCGAGGCCGGCGAGGCCCAGGAGGGGGAGGGCGAAGAAGACGCCGGTGAGCTCGTCGAGCTCTATGCCGAGCCGGCTCGCTATGAAGCCGACGGCGAGGAAGGTGACCACATACACGACGATGCTTATCACGCGGGCCTTTTCGGTGCCGAACTTGTACACCAGCGGCAGCGTCACGCCCAGGAGCAGCGCCGCGATGGAAAAGCAGGCCGCGGCGCCGCCCAGCGCCTCCCTGAGTCCGTCGCCAATCACGAGGCTCGCGGCTACGCCCAGCGCGCTGAGCGCCGCGATGCCTATAACGCCGAGGACGTAGCGGCTCAGGGCCAGCTCCGCGCGGGTGACGGGCGCGCTCATCATATAGCGCTCCACGCCGCTCTTTTCGTCTATCGAGAGCGTGGTCAGGGGCAGGAGCATGCCGTAGATAATCGAGAGAACCATGAAAAAGAGGCCGCTGCCGTTTATAAAGCTTATCACGAACCACACGGCAAGCACCAGCAGCAGGCTCTTCGACTGCCCCTTTAGAATCAGCAGGTCTTTTATCAGCAGGGCTTTCATTCCGCGTCCCCCTTGATGTAATAGAGCATGATGTCCTCTATCCCGGCGCGCTCAGTTACGAGCCCGCCCTCAGCGCCGCGCTCGACGAGGGCCTCGCAGCCGAACTGCCCGCGCCGCACGCCGACGACGCGGTCCGGGTCGAGGGCGGCGATCTCGCGCTCGCTGCCCTTGGCGAGGACGTACTTGTCCAGCAGCAGGTCCTTCTCCTCGGAGAAAATACTGCGGCCCTTGTGGATGAAGGTGATGTAGTCGCAGGCCTTCTCGAGGTCCGAGAGTATGTGCGAGGATATGAGCACGCTGCGGCGCTCGTCCTGGATGAAGTCGAGCAGGATGTCCAGCAGCTCGTCGCGCGCCACGGGGTCGAGCCCGCTGGTGGGCTCGTCGAGGAGCAGCAGCCTCGCGCCGTGGCTGAGCGCGGCGGCGATCGAGAGCTTCATCTTCATGCCGCGTGAGTAGTCGTTTATGCGCTGTTTGTTGTCAAGGCCGAAGCTCTCGCACATCTTCGCGAACTCTTCCGGCTCAAAATGCCGGTAGGCGGCGGCGAGCACGCGCCCCACGTCGCGGCAGCTGAAGCTCTCCGGGAAGGGGCACTCGTCCATGACGACGCCCAGCTCCTCGCGAAACTTCGGCTCTGCCGTCTCCGGGTCTTCGCCGAGGACGCGCACCTCTCCGCCCGAGCGCTTCGCGAGGCCGAGCAGCAGGCGTATCGTCGTGCTCTTGCCCGCGCCGTTTTCGCCGATCAGACCCATGATGCAGCCCGAGGGCAGCGTAAAGCTGACGGCGTCAAGCGAAAAGCGCTCGTAGCGCTTCGTGAGGCCGCGTACTTCCATTGCGTTTACCATTTCAATCTCCCTCGCAGATGAGGCGGAGCATCTCCGCGAGCTCGGCGTCGCTGAGCCCGCACTGGGCGGCCAGCTCGCGCGCTCTCGCAAGCAGCTCTTCAATCCGCCGCAGATGCTCCTCCCGTATAAGTTCAAGGTTTTTCCCGGCGACGAAGCTCCCCTTGCCCGGGTAGGTGACGAGAAAGCCCTCGCGCTCGAGCTCCTCATAGGCCCGCTTCGTCGTGATAACGCTTATCCGCAGCTCCTTCGCCAGGAGCCGTATCGACGGAAGGGCGTCCCCCTCCGCCAGCTCCCCGGAGATTATCTTCGCCTTTATCTGCGAGCATATCTGCTCGTAGATGGGCGCGCCGGAGGCGTTGCTGATTATAATGTCCATGGCTCTCACCCTATATAGTGTGTATATCCATTATATACAGTAATCACAGTTTGTCAAGACCCCGCGCAAAAAATTATCGCCCGGCGCTCTGCCGGGCGATAACTCTTCACTTATTCGGGTACCAGCAGCTCCTTGATGTTGAACTCCCTGCCGCTGAGTACCTCCTTGTCGCGGCTGCCGCAGCCGGGGCAGACTCCCCGGTTGGCGACGATGTTGTAGACCCTGCCGCAGTCGCCGCATATCCCGTTGCCGGGGGTGACGTCAATCTGCAGGCGGCTATTTTCCAGCATGGTGTGCTTGCAGGCGGCGTTCCAGGCCTCCTCCTTGTACTCGGGCACTACCAGGCTCAGCTCGCCAATCTCCAGCACGACGGTGTCTATCTCGTCTATCCCGTTCTCCTGCGCAAACTCGAGGACGTTGCGTATGGCCTGTATGGCCAGCGTCATCTCGTGCATATCACTTGCTGCGCGGGCGCGCGACGCGCTTGACGGCTATCTCCTTCACGCGGCGGACGACGTTCTTGCCGCTCTCGGGCATGAGCTTCTCATAGACCTTGCCGGAATTGTCCGTCACGCGCACGAGGTGTATCGCGTCGAACTGGCACTTGGTGGTGCAGACGCCGCAGCCTACGCAGGCGCTCTGGTCGACGACGGTGGCGCCGCAGCCGAGGCAGCGCTCCGTCTCCTTGAGCACCTGCTCTGCGGTAAAGGTGCCGCGCAGGTCGCGGAAGGTCTCCTTCGCCTTTTGGGGGTCGGGGGCGGCGGCGTGCTGGCGCGGGGCGCGGTCGTAGCCGCTGAGGTCGGCGTCGGACTTGTCGAGCTCCATGTAGTCCTTGACGCGGCGGCCGATGGTGAGGCTCTGGCCGGGCTGGACGAAGCGGTGGATGGAAATGGCGGCCTCCTTGCCCTCGGCGATGGCGTCGATGACAAAGCTGGGGCCGGTGAGCGCGTCTCCGCCGACGAAGATGTCGGGCTCCATGGTCTGGAGAGTGACGCGGTCGGCCATGGCCGCGCCGGAGCGACGCAGCTGGACGCGGCTGCCGGCGAGCAGCTCGCCCCAGTCGATGCGCTGGCCGATGGCGGCGATGACGGTGCCGGCGGGTATGGTCTCCGTCGCGCCCTCGATGGGCACGCTCTTGCGGCGGCCGGAGCCGTCGGCTTCGCCCTGGGCCATGAGCTGCAGCTCGAGCCCGGCGGCTCTGCCGTCGCTGCCCTTGACGCGGACGGGGCTGGCGAGGAACCTGAAGCTGACGCCCTCGGCCTCGGCCTCGGCGACCTCCTCGGCGTCGGCGGGCATGTCCTCGCGCGCGCGGCGGTAGACGACGGTGACGTTCTTCGCGCCCAGGCGCAGCGCGGTGCGCGCGGCGTCGATCGCGACGTTGCCGCCGCCGACAATGACGGTGTTCTCGCTCACGGCGGCGGGGCGCGGTCCCTCCGCGCGGCGCAGGAAGTCGAGGCCGCTCATGACGCCGCGGTACTTCTCGCCGGGGATGCCGAGCGGGGCGGCCTTCCAGGCGCCGATGGCGAGGAAGAAGGCCTCGTAGCCCTCTTTCCGCAGCTCGTCGAGCGTGACGTCCTTACCGACCTCGACGCCGGTTTTGAACTCCACGCCAATCTCGCGCAGGATGTCTATCTCGGCGGCGACGACGTCCTTCTCCAGCCGGTAGCTGGGGATGCCATTCATCAGCATGCCGCCGACAGTCTTCTGCTTTTCGAACACGGTGACAGGGTAGCCCTGCAGCGCGAGATAGTACGCGCAGCTCAGGCCCGCGGGGCCGGAGCCGACGACGGCTATCCTGTTTGTGAAGGGCTTGCCGGTCATGTTGAGCATCTTGGGGATGCGGCGCGTGGCGGGGTCGAGCTCGCGCTGGGCAAGGAATTTCTTGACCTCGTCTATGGCCACGGGCGCGTCCACCTCGCCGCGGGAGCAGGCCTCCTCGCAGAAGCGCGGACACACGCGGCCGCAGACCGCCGGGAAGGGGTTCTCCTTCCTTATAAGCTCCAGCGCCTCGTCGAACTTGCCCAGGCTGGCGAGCTTGATGTAGCCCTGGACGGGGATGTGCGCCGGACAGCGCGTCTTGCAGGGTGCGGTGCCGTCGGCGGCGGTGTAGCCGCGGTTGGTGCGGTAATACTTGTCGTAGTTGTTCTCGCCGAACCAGAGCAGCTTGTCGTGCGGGGTGTCGTGCTCGGGCGGCTGGCTGGGCGTGGAGCAGAGCTTCTGCCCCAGCTTGAGCGCGCCGAGGTTGCAGTTCTCCACGCAGAGGCCGCAGGCCACGCACTTGCTGGCGTCGACCTCGGCGACGTAGTTGGAGCGTATCACGTCCGGCGTCTTGAGGTACTCGGCGATGCGCAGCGAGAAGCAGGAGCAGCCGCAGCAGTTGCATATCGCCGCCGCACCGTTGGGCGGGTCGAGGTTGGAAATCTCGTGGACGAGGCCGTTTTCCTCGCAGCGCTTGAGTATCTCATAGCACTCCTCGCGGTCTATCTTGCGGCCGTGGCCGGTGCGGATGTGGTACTCCGCGCCCTCGTTGAAGAAGATGCAGACGTCCTTCTCCAGGTGGCCGCAGCCCTCGCCCATGAGGCGGCGCGTGCGGCGGCAGGAGCAGTCGGTGACGGCTATCTCCCAGGCGTTGTCCACTATCTGCGAAATTTCCTCGTATGTACCCCTGTGGGCGTCGTTCTTGATCGCCATCTCCACGGGGATGACGCGCATCATGCCCTGTCCGACCGGGATGAAGGGCGCGAGCGGGGCGATGCGCCGGCGGGTATACTCCTCGAAGCACTCGGCGATGACGGGGTAGCGCTCGCAGAGCTCCTTGTTGCCGACCATCATCTCCATGATGCCGGGCACCCATATTGGCAGGAAGTACTTGTCCTCGCCGTCCTTGAAGTTGCAGCGGCAGAAGCCTATCTGCGTCAGCTCGTCGAGCACCTCCTTGACGCGCGGGAGCGGCTTCTTCACCTTCTTCGCCACCCGCTCGGCGGTGACATATTTGCGGACCTTGAGGCCCATGGCGATTTCCGCCATCTCGTCGGTGATGACCGGGTCGAGTATCTTGTACTCGGGGTCGTTCGGCGTCACGCCGGTGTACGTGCCGCACTCGATGCTGACCTTGGTCGCCAGCTTTAGGATGCTTGCTCTCATTCCGGTGTATTCCCCCTTCTCATAGTGTTTATATCAAAGCGGCTTTCAGCCTTCCTTCCAGCTCTTTACCTCGCGGCGCAGCCAGTCGCACCACCTGTCGATGCCCTCGCCGGTCTTGGCGCTGATGGGTATTATCTCTATCTTCGGGTTGCGGCGCAGCGCGTACTCCCTCACGAGGTCGAGGTCAAAGTCAAAATAGGGCAGGACGTCGATCTTGTTGATTACCATCACGTCGCAGACCTCGAACATGAGCGGGTACTTGAGCGGCTTGTCGTGGCCCTCGGGGACGGAGAGTATCATCGCGTTTTTGCTCGCGCCGGTGTCGAACTCCGCCGGGCAGACCAGGTTGCCGACGTTCTCCAGTATCGCGAGGTCGACGTCCTCGGTGCCCAGGGCTTCGAGCCCCTGCCTGGTCATGTCGGCGGTGAGGTGGCACATGCCGCCGGTGTGCAGCTGTATGGCCTTGGCCCCGGCCTTCTCCACCGTGTGCGCGTCCACGTCCGAGTCGATGTCCGCCTCCATGACGCCGATGCGCAGCTCGTCCTTGAGCGCGGCTATGGTCTTCACCAGCGTGCTGGTCTTGCCGGAGCCTGGCGAGGACATGAGGTTGAGGAGGAAGAGCCCCCGCGCCCTGAGCTCGGCGCGCAGCGCGTCCGCTACGCGGTCGTTGCTCTCGAAAACGCTCTGCTTTATTTCAATGGTCCTGAGCATGATGAAAAGCGCCCCTTTCAATCAAAGTTCTACAAACTCCTGGTCTAATCAGGGCCAGAGCTTGTGAAAAAGTTAGAAATTCTCGTCTACAGTTTAACACATGAGGCGGCAATAGTCAACGTATTGCGGGAGGGGGAAATATTTTGATTAAACGTGTGTTGAATTGTTTTGACTTTCAGCGAAAATGTGGTAGAATTCGAGGTGGAAGAAAAACGCCTTTCGGGAGGTATTTATATGCTTGATTTTCTGCGCAGCGAGGGCATCGACCCGGGGATAATCTCCGCCATTGAGGAGTTCCGCGCCAAGCACCCCGTGCCCGCCGAGGCCGGGCACCGCCTGGCCGAGCGCCCGCGCTTTGACTACTACGGCAAGGAGATATGGGAGGCCGCCGCGACCGCCCTGCTCTGCGGCGAGAACCTGCTGCTGGTGGGCCCCAAGGCCACGGGCAAAAACGTGCTCGCCGAGTGCCTGGCCGCCGCCTTTGGCCGCCCCAGCTGGGACGTGAGCTTCTATATCAACACCGACTCCGCCTCGCTGATAGGCACCGACACCTTCAAGAACGGGGAGGTCAGCTTCCGCGCCGGCCCCATAACGCAGTGCGCCACCATGGGCGGCTTCGGCATCCTCGACGAGATAAACATGGCCAAGAACGAGTCCCTGGCCGTGCTGCACGCCACGCTGGACTTCCGCCGCATCATCGACGTGCCCGGCTATGACCGCATCGTGATGGACGGCGCCACGCGCTTCATCGCCACCATGAACTACGGCTACGCCGGCACCCGCGAGCTCAACGAGGCGCTGGTCAGCCGCTTCGTCGTCATCGACATGCCCGCGATCACCCCCGAGAACCTCGGCAAGCTGCTCAAGCGCGAGCACCCCAACCTCAAGGACTCCTGGGTCGAGCAGTTCACGGGGCTCTACTCCGACCTGCGGCGCAAGGTTGACAGCGCGGAAATCTCCACCAAGGCCCTCGACCTGCGCGGCCTCATGAGCGCCGTCGACCTCATGGCACACGGGCTCAACGCCGTTGAGGCGCTGCGCATGGGCATAGTCAACAAGGCCTTCGACCCCTTCGAGCGCAAGCTCGTCGAGGACGTCGTCACCTCCCGCATCCCCGCCGACCTCGCTCGCGGCGGACTCTTCGACTGAGATGTGCGCGCTGAGAAAGGCTCCGCGCGAGCTCAGTGAGCATGAGGCCGACCAGCAGGAGCGCCGCGCCACCAACCTTATCTGGAACGCCGCGGGCGACTACGGCCTCCACCCCGACAGCCGGGCCTACGACCCGGACGGCTACGCCGACGTCTATATGAACAGCATCGTCGGCGCCATCTACAAATACTACGACTACCCCGTCCTGCGCAAGCTGCTCGACGGCATGGAGAACGCGCCCAACGGCGAGGCCTATCAGGACCTCTTCTGGACGGGGCTGGAGAACTGCGCCTATCTTCGCGCGGTGGCCGACCGCCCGGCGCTGAGGCTGCTGCGCCTGGGCTACGCGCGCTCAATCGTCAGGCAGGCCGAGGACTACAACGAGCTCGACCTGCCCATCACCGACCGCATCAAGCTGGAGCACTACCGCCGCATCCTGGGCGGGCACTATAACCTCCCGGCGCGGGAGGAGCGCATCCTCGCCGAGCTCGAGTTCCCGCCCGAGCTCACGAGCGAGCAGCTCGTAGAGCGCATGAGGCAGATACTGGCCAGCTACTTCGGCGTCACCGGCGGCATGCTGCGCCACGAGGCGCTGGGCAAGCTGCCGCAGTTCATGGGCGGCTTCGGCCGCCGCCGCGCCAGCCTGGGCGCGCGCGTGCGCCAGGGCAGCGTCAAGAAGCACGGCAAGGCCAGGATGAGCCCCATCGACCGCATCACAGGCGGCAAGACGCCCGAGCAGGTGCGCAGCTATGTGGAGGACTGCTTCGGCCTGCCCATGTACGGCCAGGGCGACATGAAGGCCATCGAGGACCGCCTCTGCCGCGACAAGCACTCCGGCTGCATGCTGCACTTCACCCACGGCCAAATGGGCGAGGCCGAGGTGCGCGACGGCGAGGTCATCGTGCAGCGCAAGCAGTTTACCGAACAAGCCGCGGCCAACCGCAAATACTACGAGGCCGGTTCAATCCAGCACACACTGGCCATTATCCGCCTCACCGAGCGCGTGCGCAACTGCATCCTCGTCCACCTCGACGACTCCATGCTCAAGTCCCGGGCCGGCATGCTCGACGCGCGCACGGTCTGGCGCGCCGTCTACCTCGGCGACTCGCGCGTTTTCCAGAAGCACGAGCGCACCACAGACACGGAGCTCTCCGTCGACGTGCTGCTCGACGGCTCCGCAAGCCAGCTCCAGCGCCAGGAGAGCGTGGCCGCCCAGGCCTATATCCTCGCCGAGAGCCTCACGCGCTGCGGGCTGCCCGTGCGCGTCTACTCCTTCTGCACCGTGGGCAGCTGCACGGTGCTGCGCATCTACCGCGACTACGACGAGCCGGAGAAGAACGAGGCCGTGCTCGACTACGCCGCCGCCGGCTTCAACCGCGACGGCCTCGCGCTCAGCGCCGCCGGCTGGATGCTCAGCCGCACGCCCTATGAGCGCCGCCTGCTCATTACCCTCTCCGACTGCAGCCCCAACGACGTGAAAAAGCTCGCCGCCGGCGGCGGCAGGCCGCAGGAGTATCAGGGCGAGGCCGGCGTCGCCGACTCCGCCGCCGAGGTGGAAAAGCTCCGCCGCCTGGGCGTGAGCGTGATGTGCGTCTTTACCGGCGAGGAGTCCGAGCTCCCCAACGCCCGCCGCATCTACGGCCGCGACCTGGTGAGGATACGCTCGATAAGCCAGTTCGCCGACGCCGTCGGCAAGGTGATTGTGTCATTGATAGGCTCAATGTGAGCCGAAGGGGACGGCCCGCCTCTGGAAGCGTGCTTTTTGAGGGGTCTCAAGCTCCCACCTTCCTGAGGGGCGTGCCGCCGGGCACTAGTTCCCGCCGACCTTGTAGGGAGCACCGTCCCCGGTGCGCCACCCCGGTACGTCGTCCGCCATCCGACGGAAGGGGCGTCGAGGACGCCGCCCCCTACGGTGGGATGCAAATGCAAACCAGCAGCAAACCCGCGAAGCAATGGCGCACCGAGGACGGTGCGCCCTACGGGGTGTGTGCAAACCTGCACCCCCAGCACCCCCAGCAGCGATGCCGCGCCAGCGGCGAGCACGACCACGTCGGTACACCGCACCCGCCAGCAAACCCGGGAAGCGATGCCGCGCAAGCGGCGAGCACGACCGTCACCGGAGCCGCACCCCGGTAGCGATGCAGCGAAGCGGCGAGCGGGGTTGGAGCGTGCGGAACGTGGTTTGACAGCGGTGGGCGTTGGGTTGTGGACGTAGAGTTGCAGCGATGATTGTTTATAAGGTGGGATGGTTAGCGGGACGGTTCCCCCAGCGAAGCCGGTACGACCCCGCAGATTTGCAGGCGGCCCCCGGCCTCGCGAGCGCCAACATCAGCAACCCCGGTGCAAGCCGCGAAGCGGCGAGCTAGGGCGGTACGTTGGTTGCAGCCGCTCCCCCATCAGGCGGCAGCAAATTTGCAGGGACAGCCGCGACGTCGGTTCGCGGGCGGGCGCGGCTGAGCGCCCTGTCGCGTCCCGCGTCCAACGTAAGTGCGTTGGCGACCACGCCGCAAGTCACCACGCGGCGCCACGCCGCACCGCACCCCCCCGACCGGCAGCAGCCAAAGCGCCTTTTCCTTTCGGGGAGTCTGAGGGACGCTTTCTTTTGGCGCAGCAAAAGAAAGCGCCCCTCAGGAAGAAGGTATAAGTTAAGAATAAGCCAAGAACATCGAGGAAAAGAGGTAATCTTCATGACGCTGAATGAAATCTGGGAAAAAGCCCGCGGGATGATGGGCCCGAACTGCCAGGTCTGCCCCGTCTGCGACGGCCGGGCCTGCCGCGGCAAAATCCCCGGCGTGGGCGCTATGGGCGACGGCTCCGCTTGGACGGCCTGCACCGAGTACCTCAAGCGCGTCAAGATACGCATGGACACCGTGCACGAAGCCTGGGATCCGGACGCCTCCTGCGAGCTCTTCGGCGTGAAGCTCGCCTCGCCGCTCTGTCTCGCGCCTATCGGCGGCCTCAACGGCTACAACTATAACGGCGCTGTCAGCACCGCGGACTGGTCCATGATGGCCGTGGAGGGCGCCAAGGCCGCCGGCGTGCTCCCCTTCACCGGCGACGGGGCCGGCGGGCAGTTCCAGGAGGGCCTGGACGCCGCCAGCGCGCACGGAGGCTTCGACGTGCCTACCGTCAAGCCATGGCGCGACAACGCCAAGCTCATCCGCCGCGCGCTGCGCGCCGCCGAGGCCGGCTGTCCCGCCGTGGCCTGCGATATAGACGCCGCGGCCTTCGCCAACATGGGCTCAGCCGTCAACACGGTCGGCCCGAAGAGCGTGGACGAGCTGCGCGAGGTGGTCGAGGCTCTGCCCATCCCCTTCATCGTCAAGGGCGTGATGACCGCCGAGGGCGCGCTCAAGTGCGCCGAGGCCGGCTGCGCGGGCATCGTCGTCTCCACCCACGGCGGCCGCGTCATGACCGACGCTCAGGCCACCGCCGAGGTGCTGCCCGAAATCCGCGCCGCGGTGGGCGACGCGCTCACCATCATCGTCGACGGCGCAATCCGCACCGGCGCGGACATCTTCAAGGTGCTCGCCCTGGGCGCGGACGCGGCCATGATTGGCCGCCCCTTTGTGGTCGCCGCGCACGGCGGCGGGGCCGGGGGCGTGAAGCTCTACGCCGACACCAGGCGCGCCGAGCTCGAATACATGATGACAATGGCAAACTGCCCCGACATCGCCTCCATCACGCGCGACAAGGTGGCGATCGTATGAGCGCCGCAAGCTATGAGGAGCGCTGCGCTGCGCTCCTGCGCGAGCGCTGCCATGTGATTGACTTTCTCCCCCGCCGGGTAAAGGCCGCAGCGGCGCCGCGCCTGCACAGGGTCGAGGCTCACTGGCTCAACTCCTTCGACGAGCTGGGCCTGCGCGCGAGGATAACGAACATACTCCTCAAGCTGATGTGATGCCGGCGCGTGGAGATGAGCTGGGGCGGATACAAGGACAACCCCTCCCCCGCTGAGCTCTCCGGCGCGGTGCGCGAGCTGATGACGAACCATTCCGGCACGCTCAGCCTTCTCCTCCCCGAGGACGACGCGCTGGTAGTCTTCGAGTGTGACTGCCTCAGCCTCTACGTGTATAACGCCGGCGGCAAGCTGCGCAAGCTCCTAAAGCGCATCGCCCGCAGCGAGGGCTTTGCGCTCCGGAAGGCGAAAAAGTGAAAAAAGCCCCGTATGCATGGCATACGGAGCTTTTTGCTTTCATTTGCGTTTTGCGCGCTGGTTTCGCTCCCAGATAAGGGCCAGGCCCTTGAGGGAGAGCAGGTCGTCTATCTCCATCTCGCGGCGGCAGTAGGGGATGATACGCCGGGCGAGGGTGCCGGTGGCGACATAGCGCGCCGGGCCGCCGAGCTCGTGCTCGAAGCGGTCTATCATGCCGTCAATCGCCGAGGCGGTGCCAAAGACCGCGCCGGACTTCATGCAGTCGTTGGTGTTGGTGCCGATGGAGCGCCGGGGCGCTTCAAGCGGGATGCTGGGCAGCAGCGAGGCCGTACCGGCCAGCGCCTCCAGCGAGACCGCCGCGCCCGGCATGATGGCCCCGCCCAGCAGACGCGAACCCGGGCCTATCACGTACACCGTGGTGGCCGTGCCGAGGTCGGCGATAATCAGCGGCGGCTCTCGGCCCTCGAGCGCGCCGACGGCTACGGCTACGAGGTCGGCGCCGAGGGTCGAGGGGTCGTCGATGCCGATGTTGAGGCCCGTCTTGACCCCCGCGCCCACGACCAGCGCGTCGAGGCCCGTGAGCAGCTTCACCGCCTCGCGCAGGATGCCGGTCAGCGTGGGCACCACGCTGGCGATGGCCGCGCCGGTGAAGGCGGAGGCTTCCACGCCGCGCATGTGCAGCGCCTGGGCGATGAGGGCCGCGTACTCGTCGGGAGTACGCCGCGCCGTGGCGAAGACGGCGCGCGCGGCCACGCTGCCGTCTTCTATGCAGCCCGCGGTTATTGTGGAGTTGCCCGCGTCGAGCGCCAGCTGCATCTCACACGACTCCCTTCTGGCGGTACTTTATCAGGCGCACTATTACGCTGGAGAGCACCAGGTTGAGCACGAGCTCGATAATGAAGTTTATGCCGACGAGGACGGTGAGGATGTAGGTGACGACGTCCTTGCCGGCGGCGCCGGCCCATTCAACGAGCGTGGACTCGAAGAGGAAAATGAGCGCGGTGAGGAAGAGCCCGGTGTTGACCACGGGGCTGACGATGGCCGCGGAGAGGACGCCGCCGGCGACGCTCTTCTTAGAAACGGCGTTGTAGACAAGGCCCGCGCAGGCGCCGGCGGCGATGCCCTTCACCATGCAGACGAGCGCGGTGAGGATGGGGCTGACGCCCCAGAGGATGGCGCCGCCCTGGTCAAGGCCGGTGATGCAGGTGATCACCACGACAAAGCCGAAGACTCCGCCCAGCCACGCGCTGGCGCGCGTGCCGTAGAGCGCGGCGCCGATGACAATGGGCACCAGCGTCATCGTGATGTTGAAGGGTCCAACCTTCACCACCAGGGACAACAGGGACAAAACGACGACCAGGGCCGTGAGGATAGAAAGCCCCACCATGCGCCTGGTCTTTTCAGTACGAGTGTTAGCCATATTAATTTACCTCCTGCTGCTGTTCCAGGTCCAGCCCGGATATAGCGCATGGGGTATTATATATTATTTTCGCGCTATTGCAAGTCATTTAGCCGCGATTTGCTATCACTATTGCGGATTTTTTGGAACCCGCAGCTCAGATGTTCTTTTGAGGAGGGCCTCAGGCTCCCATCTTTCCTTGAGGCGGCCTCAAGCTCCCGCCTCCTGAGGGGCGCTTTCTTTTGCTGCGCCAAAAGAAAGCGTCCCTCAGACTCCCCGAAAGGAAAAGGCGCTTACTGGGGTGCGGATGTTTGGCACCGCCTCTGTCTGCCGCCTAAACTTGCGACGGGGTCGGCCGCGCACTGGCGTTGGCTGCGGGGAGATACATGGCGCTCGGCCGCGCCCGCCCGTTGCTGTACCGTGCGGCTGGGGTTGCGGGCCGCTGCCCGCTGTAGTCGAGCGTGAGCAACCAACGCACCGCCCTAGCTCGCCGCTTCGCGGCATCGCTACCGGGGTTGCTGGCGGTAGTGCTCGCGCGGACGGGGGCCGCCTGCAAATCTGCGGGGTCGTCGGGTGGTTGCTGCCGGGCACCGTCCCGCTGGCCATCACACCTTATAAACAATCACTGCCGCAACTCTGCGGTCACAACCCAACGCCCACCGCTATCAAACCACGTCCCGCACGCAACAACCCGCTCGCCGCTGACGCGGCATCGCTGCCGGGGTGCGGCTCCGGTGACGGTCGGGCTCGCCGCTTCGCGGCATCGCTTTCCGGGGTTGCTGGCGGTTGCTGGTTTTGCCCACCTTGTAGGGCGCACCGTCCTCGGTGCGCCATTACCTCCCTGGCTTGCTCACACCTCCCGGTCACGCAACCACCGTAGGGGGCGGCGTCCTCGACGCCCCTTCCGCCGGACGATTGACAACGTACCGGGTGGCGCACCGAGGACGGTGCGCCCTACTGCATCCCGCTAACATCGCTATTATCGTCTTTATCCCCGTGTTTGGGGGGGTTCCGTGGATAGGCGGCATATGATATATTCGCCAAGGGTTTTGACGTGTACATACCCCACAGCGGCGCTTCGTAACATAATCCGCGGCGGGGTTTTGACCGGATGTGTATCCGGGGGTGTATATGGATTGTAGTTCGTGTGTATGTCGCCGCCCGGTGCGTCGTCCGTTATCCGACGGAAGGGGCGTCGAGGACGCCGCCCCCTACGGTGGGATGGAAACCGCAGCCTTTTGCAAGCCCGCGAGGCAGTGGCGCACCGAGGACGGTGCGCCCTACGGGGTCGGCGCAAACCAGTGCCGGCCAGCAAGCCCGGTAGCGATGCCGCGCCAGCGGCGAGCTAGGGCGGTCGGTTGGTTGCAACTGCTCCCCAATAGCCGTTGCGTCCCGCAACCACAGCCGCACGGTACCGCAACGGGCGGGCGCGGCTGAGCGCCATGTATCTCCCCGCGTCCAACGTAAGTGCGCGGACAACAACGCCGCGGTTCAGGCGGCAGACAGTGGCGGTGGTTCCGTCTCGCACCCCAGCAAAGCGCTTTTCCTTTCGGGGGTCCGGGGACGCTTTCTTTTGGCGCGGCAAAAGAAAGCGCCCCCGGAGGCTGGAGCTTGAGAGCCCTCAAATGAAAGCTGGCGTTTGAGACCCATCAGGGCGTGTCGCTTCCCATTTCATGGAGAGTCTGAGGGACGCTTGTTTTTGGCAAGCGCCCCTCAGGTTTAATAGGAATATAAGGTTAAATCAACGGTGGTTGGAAGGACTCAGTCCTCCTGCACATAGACCTTCTGCGGGTGGATTATGTGCCTCGGGCAGACTTCGGCGCAGTGGCCGCAGCCGGTGCACTTCGCGTAGTCTATGGTGGCGAGGTTGTCAACGACCTTGATGGCCTCGTGCGGGCACTCGCGCTGGCACTTCATGCAGCCGATGCAGCCCGCGTCGCAGAGCTTGCGGGTCTGCGCGCCCTTGTCGTGGGAGCGGCAGCCGACCAGCACGCGCTGCTCGTAGGGTACCTTCTGGATAATCTGCTTGGGACAGGCGGCGGCGCAGGCCATGCAGGAGGTGCACTTCTCGCGGTCGACGACGGCGACGCCGTTGACGATGTGCATGGCGTCGAACTGGCAGGCCCGCACGCAGTTGCCAAAGCCGATGCAGCTAAACTGGCAGGCCTTGGGGCCCTTGTTGCCGAAGCGCATGGCGGCGACGCAGTCCTTGGGGCCCTCGTAGTTGAAGAAAAGCTTGGCGGTGTCGCAGCTGCCGGAGCAGGGGACGTAGGCCACGTACTTGACCTCGGCGACGGCGTCGAGGCCCATGATG
>CALWYR010000049.1 GCA_944385805.1 uncultured Oscillospiraceae bacterium | reverse complement strand
TTTACCCCGAGATAATGGGCAGCGACCACTGCCCGGTGGGATTGGAGCTCAAGTGAAGGGCTTTGATATAGGCTCCGTACACCTCGCCGGGCGCGCGGTGCTCGCGCCGATGGCCGGCGTGAGCGACGCGGCCTTCCGCACGCTGTGCCTGGAGCAGGGCGCGGCGCTGGTGTATACGGAGATGATCAGCGCGAAGGCGCTGTGCTATAATGACAGGAAGACCGCCGCGCTGCTGTACATACCCGAGAGCATGGGGCGCCCGGTGGCGGCTCAGATTTTCGGCCACGAGCCGGAGAGCATGGCGGAGGGCGCGCGCAGGGCGCTGGAGCTCTGCCGCGCCGACATCATCGACATCAACATGGGCTGCCCGGTCGGCAAGATAGTCAAGGGCGGCGACGGCTCCGCGCTCATGCGCTCGCCCGAGCTGGCCGGGGAGATAGTCGCCGCCGTGGCCGCCGCCGTCGACGTGCCGGTCACAGTGAAAATACGCAAGGGCTGGGACGCCGGCAGCGTCAACTGCGCGGACTTCGCCCGCGTCTGCGAGCGGGCGGGCGCTGCCGCCATCGCCGTCCACGGGCGCACAAGGGTGCAGATGTACTCGGGCCGCGCCGACTGGGACGCGATACGCGAGGTTGTCGGGGCCGTGAGCATCCCGGTGATAGCCAACGGCGACGTCTTCTCCGGCGAGGACGCGGCGCGCATACTCAGGTATACCGGCGCGGCGGCCTGTATGATAGGCCGCGGCAGCTTCGGCAACCCATGGCTCTTCGCCCGGGCCAACGCGGCGATTGAAGGGCGCGAGCCGCCGCCTGAGCCGCCGCTGGCCGAGAAGCTCGCGACGGCCTGCCGCCAGGTGGAGCTGTCCGCCGCCGAAAAGGGCGAGCGCCTGGCCTGCATAGAGGCCCGCGCGAGGATACCGAACTACCTCCACGGCGTACCGCACTCGGGCGAGTACAAGGCCCGGCTGGTGCACATCTCGACGCTGGAAGAGCTCAGGCGCATACTCAAGCTCGCCGAGCTCAACCTTCGCTGACGCAGCGTCACTCGCCGAACCGCGGCCTACCCCGGCGGGAGGACAATCAGACTATCAGATAAACAGAGGTGAACCACTTGACCCGTGAGCAGGAGCGGGAGATCATCGACAGGGTGCTCTCCGGCGACACCGAGGCCTTTGAGGCCCTGGTGCTTGAACATCAGAATAAGGTGTACAGCCTGGCGCTCAGGATGGTCGGCAACGAGGAGGACGCGCGGGACATGGCGCAGGAGGCCTTCATCCGGGCCTTCAACTCCCTGACCGGCTTCCGCGGGGACAGCAAATTCTCTGTCTGGCTCTACAGGCTCACCAGCAACATCTGCATCGACTTCCTGCGCTCGCGCGCCAAGAAGCGCACGGTGTCCATGACCTGGATCGACGAGGAGGGCGAGGACGCCGGCGAGCTGGAGATACCGGACGAGACCTGGTCGCCGGAGCGCGAGCTGGAGCGGCGCATGACGCGCGAGAGCGTGCGCCGCGGGCTCGACTCGCTGAGCCCGCCCTACCGCGAAATACTGGTGCTGCGCGAGATAAACGGCCTCAGCTACGACGAGATAGCCTCCGTGCTCGGCATCGAGGAGGGCACGGTCAAATCGCGTATCTTCCGGGCGCGAAAAAAACTTTGCGATTTTCTCATTAAAGAAGGGAACATTCCCGTCCCGGGCGCGTCAAACGGGGCGAAGGGAGGAGCAGGTGTATGAGCTGCTGCGACAAATATATGGAGCGCGTCAGCCTCTATGTGGACGGCGAGCTGCCGGAGGAGGAAGTCCCCGGGCTGCTGGCCCATCTGGAGAGCTGTGAGAGCTGCCGGAGCTTCTGCGAGGCTCTGCGCGCGATAAGCGCGGACATGGAAGTGAGCGAGGCCCCGGAGGGCTTCGCCAGGAGCGTAATGGACGCCGTGGGGGCGGCGCAGGTGAAGAATGTCGGCGCGAGGAGGAAGCCGCGCCTTAAAGCGATAGCCAAGTGGGCCGGATTGGCCGCCTGCCTGGCGCCGATAGCCGCCGCCGGGATCAAGCTGAGCCAGGGCGGCGCGCCCGCCGCCCTGGGCGAGAGCGAGCCCGCCTGCTTCGGCTACACCGGGGCACAGGCCCCCGCGGCCGGGCCCGAGCAGCCCGCCGGGGACGACGGCATAGTCGACCGCGACGTTGAAGCGCCATACCCGGACAACTCGCTCTATGAGCCGGGCGCCTTCGCCTCGGGCAGCTGCGCGGGCGGCATAGAGTCCGTCACCGTCGAGCACGGCGAGACCGTCAGCCACACCAGCGACGGCGAGCTCATCGGCGAGATAGCCGGCATCCTCAGCTGGTCGGGCGCGGCGGAGACCGTGCCCGGCGGCGAGGCCGACTATATCATCACAGTCGAGTGCGCCGACGGCGAGAACGTCATCAGCGTCTGGGAGTCCGACGGTGAGCTGCTCTGCGAGGGCAGCGAGGGCGTCTGGGTCGCCCAGGGCAGCGCCGAGGAGCTGCGCGAGGCCGTGGGCTGAGCGGAAAAATGATAGTCCCGGCGGGGTAATTGTTGCCTCGCCGGGAACTATTTTGCACTGTTTCGGCAAAATATGCAGAGAATTTAGGCTTGAATAAAACGTTTGACTGTGCTATAATGTAAAACTGAATCGTTTGTGTATTTTTTAACCGCGATATATTGCTCTATTTGGTGGGATAACAGTGAAACAAGTCAAAGTCTCCAACAATGTCATACGCCGCCTGCCGCGGTACCTGCGCAAGCTCGACGAGCTCAAGAGCGCGGGGGTCGACCGCATCTCCTCCGGCGAGCTGGGACGCCAGATGGGCCTCACCAGCAGCCAGATAAGGCAGGACTTCAGCTGCTTCGGCGAATTCGGGCAGCAGGGCTACGGCTATAACGTCACCGGCCTGCGCGCCGAGATTGCCAGCATCCTCGGCATGAACCGCGACTACAGCGTGATTCTCGTCGGCGTCGGCAATATAGGCCGCGCCATGATAGAGAACTTCTGCTTCGAGCAGTACGGCTTCCACATGCTCGCCGCCTTCGACGTGCGCCCCGAGATTATTGGCACCGACATCTCCGGCATCCGCGTCCACGACATCAGCGAGCTGCCGCGCATTTTCGAGACCAGCAGGGTGGACGTCGCCGTCCTCTCCGTGCCCAAGCTCATCGCCAACAAGGCCGCGCACGAGCTGGTCGACCTGGGCATCAAGGCCATCTGGAACTTCACCAACGTAGAGCTCGACGTGAGCGAGGACGACGTGATTGTGGAGAACATCCACTTCTCCGACAGCCTGCTGGCCCTGGGCTATTACCTGAGCGAGCGTATCGACGCCGAGGCCGCCGCCGCGGCCACGGCCGCGCGGCTCCAGCA
>CALWYR010000048.1 GCA_944385805.1 uncultured Oscillospiraceae bacterium | reverse complement strand
CGCTGAGCAAGAAGGAGGTCCTCGCCGGCCCGGCGCGCGAGCTCTGCGCCGAGCTTTCAAAGCACTTCATGTGCGAGTATGACGACACCGGCTCCATCGGCAAGCGCTACCGCCGCCAGGACGAGATTGGCACGCCCTACTGCGTCACGCTCGACTTCACCACCGTCGGCGACGACAAGACCGAGGCCGACCACTGCGTCACCGTCCGCGAGCGCGACAGCATGCAGCAGGTGCGCCTGCCCATCAGTGGGCTGAAGGACTACTTCGCGGACAAGTTTGACTTTTGAAAGCCGTTTTGAGAGAGAAATAAAATTGAGATAAGGTGATACTGTTATGAAAGACGGATTTCTGAAAGCTGCCGCGACAGCGCCGGAGCTGCGAGTGGCCGACACGGAATTCAACGCCGGGAAAATCATCGAGTCCATTGCCGAGGCCCGCGAAAAGGGCGTGAAGCTCCTGGTCTTCCCCGAGCTCGCGCTCACGGGCTGCACCTGCGGCCACCTCTACTTCCAGCGCTTTCTGACCGGCGCCGCGATGGACGGCCTCAAGCGCATAACCGCGTCCACCGAGGGCAGCGATATGCTCGTCGTCGTGGGCCTGCCCCTCGCCGCGCGCGGCGCCCTGTACAGCGCCGCCGCCGCCGTGTGCGACGGTGAAATCCTCGGCTTCACGGCGCGCAGGAATGTGCGCGGCACCGTGTTCTCCGCGCTTAACACGGGCGAGGTTCTGGACATGGACCTCGACGGAGTCTACTGCTGCCTCGAGGGCGAGGCGCTCTTCACCGCGGACGACGCCGTGCCCGGCCTCGCCGTGGGCGTGACCTTCGCCGCCGACCGGCGCCTGCCCCTCTCCCCCGCCGCCGCGCTCTGCGCCGCCGGGGCGACGCTTATCTGCGAGCTGAGCGACGAGCCCATGAGCGTGCAGTCTAAGCGCGAGACCCTCGCGGCCCTGACGGTGGACACGAAGCGCCTGCACTGCGGCTGCGTCTCCGCGGCGCCCGGCAAGGGCGAGAGCAGCACGGACAAGAGCTACTATGGCCTCTGCGCCGTGGTGGACGACGGCGAGACCCTCGCGGTCAGCGAGGAGGGCTGCGGCATGGCCGTGAGCGAGTTCGACGTCTTCAACCTCAACGACGCGCGCGTGCGTGAAAAGACCTACGCCGGCGCTCCCCACGCCCCGATAAGCCGCTATGGCTGGGACCTCAAGCGCGCCGACACTGAGCTCACCCGCCGCGTGAAGCGCGAGCCCTTCGTGCCCGATGAGGGAATCGCCGAGTTCGCAGAGCGCTGCCTCACCATCCAGGCCACCGGCCTCATCAAGCGCATGCGCTACACCAACTGCTGGCGGCCCGTCATAGGCGTCTCCGGCGGCGTGGACTCCACGCTCGTCATGCTCGCCTGCGCCCGCGCGATGGACATCTGCGGCCTGCCGCGGCACAACATTGTCGCCATCACCATGCCCTGCTTCGGCACGACCGACCGCACGAAGAACAACGCCATCACCATAGCCGAGCGCCTCGGCGCGGAGCTGCGCGTGGTGCCTATCGGCGAGAGCGTGAAGAAGCACTTCGAGACCATCGGCCACGACTTTGACGACCACAGCGTCGTCTTCGAAAACGCCCAGGCCCGAGAGCGCACGATGGTGCTCCTCGACGTCGCCAACAAGGTGAACGGCCTCGACGTCGGCACCAAGGACCTCAGCGAGCAGGCCGACGGCTGGTGCACCTATAACGGCGACCAGATTTCTAACTACGACATCAACGCCGGCCTCACCAAGACCATGGTGCGCGCCGTAGTCAAGCACATTGCGGACACGACGGAGGACGCCGAGCTGGCCGCGGCGCTCAACGACATCTGGGATACGCCCGTCACGCCCGAGCTCCTGCCCATAGGCGACGAGGGCGAGCTGCTGCAAAAGAGCGAGGACTCCGTGGGCCCCTACATCCTGCAGGACTTCTTCCTCTACCACATGGTCATGCGCGGCGGCTCCCCCGCCAAGGTGCTCCGCCTCGCCGAAATAGCCTTCGACGGCGAGTTTGACCGCCCGACGCTCATTCACTGGCTGCGCAGCTACTGCCGCCGCTTCTTCGTGCAGCAGTTCAAGCGCTCCGCCAGCGCCGACGGCCCCGCCGCCATGGGCTTCACCCTCAGCCCGCGCGACGGGCACAAGATGCCCTCCGACGCGGAGAACGCCCTCTGGCTGGCCGACGTCGACAGGCTGTAAAAAAGCGCAATCCCCGGGACGGCCTGGACCGCCCCGGGGAGTTTTTTCATTTATGAGGCTCTCAAGCCTCCGGCAGCCGACGTCCGCGCGGCATGAAAGCCCGCGGCGGCTCAGCCGCGGAAAATCCCTTCCACGCGCCGCACATAGTCCGGCAGCGCGCCCTCGAAGTCGACGCCGTTGCGCCTTGGCGTACCCCGCTCATAGGTGCGCTCGATGCTCTCGCGCACGAGGGCGCTGGCGGCGTCCAGGGCGCTGCCGATGTCCGCTCCGCGCACCAGCAGCGCGGCGAGGGCGCTGGCGAAGATGTCGCCGGTGCCGTAGAACATGCCGGGCAGGGCGGGGCTCATGGCGCTGCGCTCCTCGCCGGTGCGGCGGTCGCGTATTACAGTGCCGATGACCCCCTCTGCGGGGTGGACGCCGGTTATGGCGATATAGCGCCCGGCGTGGCGCTCGAGCCCGGCGAATAGCCGCTCGATATACCCGCTCGAGTGCGGCGCGCACTGGTACTCCACGCCCGAGAGAAGCGCGGCCTCGGTCACGTTGGGGGTTATCACGTCCGCGCGCGCACACAGACGGCGGAAGGCGGCGGTCATCGCGTCGTCAAAGCCGGTGTAGTAGACGCCGTTGTCGGCCATGGCGGGGTCGCAGATAACCAGCGTGTCCGGCCAGGCCAGGGTGCCGATGACCTCCTCGAGCAGCAGCGCCTGCTCCGGTGAGGCCAGGTAGCCGGAATAGATGCCGTCGAACTCTATCCCGCAGCTCGCCCAGTGCCGCGCTATGGGCAGCAGCTGGTCGCTGAGGTCGCGGCGCGTCCAGCCGGTGAATTCGCCCGTGTGCGTGCTGAGCAGCGCGGTGGGTATGCACGCGCACTCCACCCCGGTGGCCGAGACCACGGGCAGCGCCACAGTCAGCGAGCACTTGCCGAAGCCCGAGACGTCGTTGACGGCGCAGAGCCTTTTCAGTTTTGGCAGCTTGTTCTCCATAGCCGCTATTGTAGCACTGTTTGCGCCGCTCGGCAAGGGGTGAAAAGAAGCGGCGCGGAGGCTTTGTATCCGAAGCGGGGCAACACTTCCGCGCGGCGGCAGTGATATAGGCCAAAGCGTTTATACATTCTTGATAATCCCCCGCTATACTGCGGCAGTGCTTCATTTCGCGCTCCCCTCTTGCCAAGCCCCGGGCCGGCGTGTATAATGAACGCGCGCTCCAAATCAGGACAACGGAGGATACTATGAGTAACGAACTGCTCCGCGTGGAGCATGTGACGAAGAGCTACGGAAAGACCGTGGCGAACCGCGACATCAGCTTCACCGTCAACGCCGGCGAAACCGCCGTGCTGCTCGGGCCCAACGGCGCGGGCAAGAGCACTATAATAAAATGCATAGCGGGCCTGCTGCGCTTCAAGGGCGATATCTTCATCGCGGGCGAGCCCAACAAGTCCCTCGCGGCCAAGCGCCGCCTGGGCTACATACCGGAAATGCCTGCGGTCTATGACCTCCTCACCGTGGCCGAGCACCTCGAGTTCGTCCGCCGCGCCTGGCGCATGGAGGACGACGGTTACGGCGACGCGCTGCTCGAGCGGCTCGAGCTCGACGACAAGCGCGACAAGCTCGGCCGCGAGCTCTCCAAGGGTATGCAGCAGAAGCTCTCCATCGCCTGCGCCATGGTGCACAGGCCGGAGGTGCTGATATTCGACGAGCCCCTCGTCGGCCTCGACCCGCACGCCATCAAGGAGCTCAAGGCCATCTTCCGCGAGCTGCGCGCGGACGGCCGCGCCGTGCTGATATCGACGCACATGATAGACTCCGTCGAGGACTACTGGGACGTCGCGCACATAATGATGAACGGCGAGTTCGCCGCGACGAGGCGCGCCGCCGAAGCCGGAGGGCAGGACCTTGAGGAGCTCTTCTTCGCCATCACGGAGGGCGGTGAGCAGGCATGAGCGCCCTCGCCTACCTCACGCTGACCACGCTCAAAAACCGCGTCCGGGGCGTCTTCCGCTCGCCCGCGAAGCTGATTTACGGCGTCGTCGTCATAGCGCTGCTGGCGTTCGTGGTGATAGCCGGCTCGCTGGACGAGAGCGAGGGCGGCCTCGGCAGCCCCAACTCCCAGCTCGGCGCGATAGCCGTCGGCTACTTCGCGCTGATGTTCCTCATGACGGTCAACTCCGGCTTCTCGACGGGCATGAGCGTGTTCAAAATGCCGGACGTCAACTTCCTCTTCGCCGGGCCCTTCAGGCCGCTGCGCGTGCTCTTCCACGGGATGCTCAACCAGATGGCCACCGCGCTCATCATGGCCGTCGTGATACTCTTCCAGTACGGCTGGATGCACTCGAGCTACGGCGTGGGCTTCGGCGGGCTGCTCATCTTCGTGCTCGGCTACGGCCTCGCGGTGTTCACGGGGCAGCTGACCGCGATGGTGATATACTGCCTGAGCTCCGGCCGCGACCGCGTGCGCAGGGCGCTGCGCCTTGTCTACGTAGCCGTGACGGCGCTCTGGGCGCTCTATCTCGGGTATCGCGCGCTGGGCGCGGAGAACTGGCTCACCGGCCTCTGCGACGCCATGGTCGACCCGATTGGCCGCCTCTTCCCCGTCGCGGGCTGGCTGGGCGCGGCCTGCTATGAGGCGCTGCTGGGCAATTTCGCCCCCGCCGCGCTGCTGACGGCGCTCTGGGCGGTGTATTCCGCGGCGCTGATTGTCATAATGGCGAAGGCCGACCAGGACTACTACGAGGACGTCCTCCAGAGCACGGAGACCGCCTTCCTCACCCAGTCCGCCGCGAAGGAGGGGCGCATAGCCGACGCCGCGCCCAAAAACGTCAGCCTCGGCAAAACCGGCCTCGGCGGCGGCTGGGGCGCGAGCGCCTTTTACTACAAGCACCGCGTGGAGAACCGGCGCAGCCGGAAGTGGCTTTTGAGCGGCATGGAGCTGGTCTTTATCCTCGTCAACCTGGGCTTCGCCTTCTTCATGCGCGATACGGGCATCGTCGCGCCGCTGGCCTTCGCGGCCTATATGATGTTCTTCTACGTCGCCACGGGCCGGCTCATGAAGGAGATGACCAAGCCCTACGTCTACCTCGTGCCCGAGCCGCCGACCAAAAAGCTGCTCTGGTGCCTGCGCGAGAGCGCGGCGGGCTACGCCCTCAGCGCGCTGCTGAGCTTCGGGCCGATGTGCCTCTATGTCGAGGCCCCGCTCGCGAGCATCGCCGCCGCGGCGGCCGCGTACTTCAGCTACGCCTACCTCTT
>CALWYR010000047.1 GCA_944385805.1 uncultured Oscillospiraceae bacterium | reverse complement strand
TTGACCCCGACGCCGACTACGTCGTCGTCACCAACGACTTCCTCGCCGCCGGCGGCGACACCTACTACGCCTTCTCCGTCGCCAACAACATCGACACCGGCAAGCTCATGGACGAGGCCGTCGTCGACTACATCACCGAGGAGCTGGGCGGCGTCGTCACCGCCGAGAAGTACGGCGAGCCGCAGGGCCGCATCACCGTCAAGGCCGCCGAGGAGAGCGCCATGCCCTTCACCGACGTGAGCGCCAACGACTGGTTCTATGAGTACGTGCTCGACGCCTACACCAACGAGCTCATGAACGGCACCAGCGCTACCACCTTCGAGCCCTACGCGAAGATAAGCCGCGCCATGCTCGTGACCATGCTCTACCGCCTCGACGGCGCTGAGGAGGTCGAGGGCGAGGTCTCCGCCGTCTTCACCGACTGCGCCGACGGCCAGTGGTACTCCGACGCCGTGCTCTGGGCCAGCGAGAACGGCATCGTCACCGGCCGCACCGACACCACCTTTGACCCCAACGCCAACATGAGCCGTCAGGAGATGGCCGCCGTCCTCTACCGCTACGAGGTCTACAAGGGCGCCGATGAGGTCACCGAGCCCGCGCTCGAGTACGCCGACGCCGACGCCATCGCCGACTGGGCCGAGGCCGCCGTCGCCTACTGCACCGAGGCCGGCCTCATGAACGGCATCTCCGCCACCGAGTTCGGCCCCAACGGCACCGCCGACCGCGCCATGGGCGCCACCGTCCTCTCCCGCATAGCCGCGGAAGACGCCGCCTGAGAAACGGTCGTCCGGACAAAACACTAAAAGCGAAGGCTCCCCGGGGATTCCCGGGGAGCCTTTTGTATGGCCGGAGCGGGCTCGCGGCGTCCTTCAGTCCTCGTCGGGCCGGTTGGCGTGGCCCTGCTGCTTCATCCATATCTTCATCACCAGCTTGTGCGGCAGGAGCTTGACAAGGAAAACCTGGCGGCGCACGCTCGCGCCGAGGACAGAGACGTCCCTGCCCTTTTTGTAGTCGTACAGCGCGCGCTCCACAACCTGCTCCGGCGTCCAAATCTTGTCGTAGTAGTTGACCGCGCCGTTGTCGCTGACCGCGTGGTCAAAGAACTCGGTCTGCACCCAGCCGGGCGAAACGGCCATCACGCGGATCCCGCGCGGGGCGAGCTCCACGTTGAGCGCGCGCGAGAAGCTGAGGATGAAGGCCTTGGTCGCGCCGTAGATGCACTCGTAGGGCACGGGCTGGAAGGCCGAGAGCGAGTCGAGGTTGATGACGCGCGCGCCGCGCCGCATGTAGGGCAGCGTGAGCTGGGTCATGGCGACCGTGGCCTTGTCGTTGAGGTCTATCATCTGCATATTTGTCTTTAGGTCGACCTCGGTAAAGAGCGCGAAGCGGCCAAAGCCCGCCGCGTTCACCAGAGTGCTCACCTCCGGCCTCTCCCGCTCGAGAAGCGCGGCAAACTCGCCGAAGCTGGCCTCGTCGAGCAGGTCGAGCGGCACTACGCGCGCCCTCGCGCGCAGCTGAGCGCCCAGCTCCTCCAGCCGCTCGCGGCGGCGCGCTATCAGCCAGATCTCGTCGAGCCTCTCCTCGGCGTCTATGCCCTTCGCAAACTCGCGCCCCATCCCAGAGGACGCGCCGGTGACAATAGCGATTTTCATATTACAGCTCTCCTTTATCGTTTCTCCGCTCTGATAAGCAGCATCATTGGCCGCCGCAGCTCGTCTGCCATCGCCGGGTCGGCGGAGAGCATCTCCGCCGAGGGCCGCGCCTCGTCCCCCGCCGACGCGAGGCCGAGGCGCGAGCGCGGCATTTCCGCGTAGCTGTTGAAGAATTCTTCCCTGTCGTAGAGCGTCAAGCCCGGCCCTCCCTTCTAAAAGCCAACGCAGGTATTTTACACCAATCCCGGGCAAAAAGCCAGCATAAAAGGGCCGGGCGTCGCCCGGCCCCTGCTTACGCCATTTTCACTTTATCTCTTTGCGCGGCACAATCAGCGCCAGCAGCGCGCCGGGGATGAAATACAGCGCCTCGTGGTGAACTACGAGCTCCATCAGCTTCACGGAGAGCCAATACCAGAAGTGCGAATCGCCCAATCCGCGCACGGTTTTCCCCACAAGCTCCAGCGTCTCGTACAGGAACACGTCGCTCAGAGCCAGTATCGCGAGAATCACGAACGCGACGATGAGCGCCGCCAATTTGGCGCGGCGTCCGGCGTTGAACGTGCGCAGAAACCGGCATATAAGCGCCACGCAAAACCAGCCCAGCGCGAACGCGCTCAGGCCCAGCAGCAAGGGAACAAATGTGTGGTACCAGGGATACATGTAGTTCGCGCCCCGGTAGGCCTCTGACAGCTCCGAGAGCTTGAGGCCGGAGAACAGCGCAATCGCAGCGAGCGCCAGCGCCAGCCAGTCGAACCACATTATCCTCACGCGCCTTGCCTGCCGCGGTTCCGGCTCACCCGCCGCTCCATCGTCTAGCAGCCACTCGGTGTCCACGTCGAAGACCCGCGCCAGCGCCGTCAGTCCCAGCGCGTCCGGCAGCCCCGCGCCCTTTTCCCAGCGGCCCACGGCCTGCCGCGTCACGCCGAGCTCCTGGGCCAGCTTCTCCTGCGACCAGCCGCGTCCGGCGCGCAGGGTGATAATTTTTTCTGCAAAGGTCATGCTTCTCTCCTCCTTTGGCCCGAGCATAGCACGTCCCGGCCGGAAAAGTAAACGCAAAACTTGTTACGTGCGCGGAGCGGCCGCCAAACGGCGCCTATCACGAAAGCGCGGCTTCAATACCCGCCAATTATCGCTTCCGCGACGCGCAGGCCGTCGACGGCGGCGCTGGTGATGCCGCCAGCCCAGCCGGGGCCCTCGCCGCAGGGGTAGAGGTTTTTCAGCGCGCACTGGCGGCCCTCGCCGCGCAGTATGCGCACGGGGCTGGACGAGCGCGTCTCCGGGCCGGTCAGCACCGCGTCGCCCTCGCCGAAGATCGGGAGCTTCTTTGCCAGCAGGGGCAGCGCCGAGCGGAGCGAATCAGTCACAATTCCGGGCAGAACCTCCCGCAAATCGCCCCAAAACACGCCCGGCAGGTAGCTCGGGTTCACCGAGCCCGGCCCCGTGCTCGCGCGGCCGGCTAGGAAGTCCGCGACGAGCTGCGCTGGCGCTCTGTAGCCCCCGCCCGCGTAGTCAAAGGCGCGGCGCTCGATCTCGCGCTGCCACTCCACGCCGCCGAGCGCGCCGGGATAGGGGAAATCCTCCGGCCTCACGCCGCAGAGCAGGGCGCTGTTGCAGTTGGGCATGGCGCGGCCCGAATAGCTCATGCCGTTCGTGACCACGCCGCCCGCCTCGCTCGCCGCGGCTATCACCTCGCCGCCCGGGCACATGCAGAAGGTGTACACCCCGCGCCCGTCGGGCAGATGGACGGAAAGCGAATAGTCCGCGGCGGGCAGGGCCTTCCCGCGCGGGACGCCGTACTGCGCGAGGTCGAGCGCGGCCTGGCTGTGCTCGATCCGCGCGCCAAGCGAGAAGGCCTTGGGCTCCATGGGAACGCCGCTCGCGAGCAGCATTTCAAAGGTATCCCGCGCGCTGTGCCCCGTCGCGAGCACGAGCGCGTCGCACTTTTCGATGTACTCCACCCCGCCCGAGGCCGCCCTCGCGCCCGTTACCGCGCCCGACTCGTCGAGCGCGAGGCCCGTGAGGCGCGTATTGAAGCGCAACTCGCCGCCGAGGGAGATTATCTCCTCGCGGATGGACTTCACCACCCGCGAGAGCACGTCCGTGCCGACGTGCGGCTTGGCGTCGTACATGACGCTCTCCGGCGCGCCGTGCGTATAAAATTCGCGCAAAACGTGCGTGATTCGCTTGTCGTGCGTACCGGTGTTAAGTTTTCCGTCCGAATAAGTTCCGGCTCCACCCTCGCCGAACTGCACGTTGCACTCGCTGTCCAGCGCGCCGCCGCGCCGGAAGGCGGCGACCTTCGCCGAGCGCGTCTCCACGTCCGCGCCGCGCTCGAGCACTATGGGCCGCAGGCCCGCGCGGGCGAGGGTGAGCGCGCAGAACATCCCCGCCGGGCCGAAGCCCGCGACGACCGGCGGAGCGCCGCGGGGCGTGACGCTCGGGATATTGTACGTGTCCGCGGGCTCGGCCGGCTCGCCGCGCAGGCGCACGTCGACGGTGTAGACGTATTTTATCGCGCCCTTGCGCCGCGCGTCGAGGCTGCGGCGCTTTATCCGCAGCTCCTCAATGGCGCCGGGCCGGATGCCCAGCTTTTTCGCCGCGAGGGAATAGAGCGCGCGCTCGTCCGCGCCGGGCGCGAGCGTGAGATTGGGCACGGTTTTCATAGCAGCCTCCCCGCGAGATGCCCGCTCGACCAGGCCCACTGGAGGTTGTAGCCGCCGCAGTCGCCGTCTATGTCCAGCACCTCGCCGCAGGCGTAGAGCCCCGGCACGAGACGGCTTCGCATGGTCGCGGCGTCGAATTCCGAGGTCTTTATCCCGCCCGCGGTGACCTGCGCGGTCGCGAAGCCCTCCGTGCCGCGCACCGGCAGGGCGAAGGCCTTGGCCGCGTTCGCGAGGGACTTCAGCGCCCGCGCGTCGAGGCTCGCGGCGGGGGCGTCCTGCTTTATTCCGGCGTACTTGGCCAGCATCCGCGCGAGGCGGTTCGGCAGCGCGCCGATGCCGAGCCCGCCCGCCGGCAGCTCCGGCGCGGCCTCCGTTCGCGCGCGCAGGTCCGCGAGCGCCTCGCCGAAGCTGTAATCGCGCAGCAGATCGAGCGCGAGCGTCAGCCCCTCGCCCGACGTGGACACCGTGCGCGCGAGGTCGAAGGCCGCGGGGCCGGAGACGCCCGTCTCCGCGAAAAGCGCCTCGCCGGACGACTCCGCGAGCAGGTCGCGCCCGCGCGTGAGGCGCATGGCGCAGTCGGCCTTGACGCCCTTGAGCGCGCGCGGGAACTCCGGCGCGGTGGTAATCTGCGCGAGGGCGGGGTAGAGCGCGGTGCGCGTGTGGCCGAGCGATTTCAGAAGCTCGTAGCCGTCCTTGCCGCCGCCGAGCTTCTCGCCCGCGAGGCCGCCGCAGGCGACGATCGCGGCGTCCCCTGTCACGCGCGCGCCGCTCTCGGTGCTGACCGCGAAGCCGTCCCCGCCGCGTGTGAG
Organism: uncultured Oscillospiraceae bacterium; assembly: GCA_944385805.1. Lineage (GTDB taxonomy): Bacteria > Bacillota > Clostridia > Oscillospirales > Oscillospiraceae > Scatomorpha. The sequence continues at coordinate 3,793 of CALWYR010000047.1, read as the reverse complement.
CGCGCGGACGCGGTCGCCGCTCACGAGCCGGACGCCCTCGGCCTCGAGGGCGAAGCGCAGCGTGTCCGTGACGGAATTCGCGCTGTTCGAGAGGGGATAGACCCGCCCGCCGTACTCCTCGCGGGTCAGCAGGCCGATGCCGCGAAATATGGCGAGAGTGTCCGCGACCGGCAGCGCTTCCAGCGCCGGGCGGACGAATTCCGGGTTCTCGCCGTGGTAGTGATTTACAGCCGCGCCGGTGTTCGTTATGTTGCAGCGGCCGTTGCCGGTCGCGGCGAGCTTGCGCCCGACGCGCGCCTGCCGCTCAAAGAGCACCGCCTCGTGGCCCGAGCGCGCCGCGGCCAGCGCCGCGAACATGCCCGAGGCCCCCGCGCCTATGATAAGTACGCGCATTGCGCACACCTCCCGGGTAAAAAAGGCTGGCTGCCGGAGCAGCCAGCCGTATTGTTTATTGTATCATCTCGCCCGCCGCGCGTCAATGGAGGCCGAGCAGGTCGAAGCGCATGAGCATGGCCGCGGCCTGCGCGCGGGTCGCCGTGCCCTGCGGGGCGAGGGTAGTTGCGGTGACGCCGGTGACGATGCCGTTCTCCACGGCCCAGGCCATCGCCTCGCGCGCCCAGCCGCTGACGCTCGCGGCGTCGGTGAAGGCGTCGAGGACGCCGGACGCCTCGGGCTCGCCGGCGTAGCGGTGGAGCATGGTGGCGAACTGCTCGCGGGTCACAAGGCCGTTGGGGTCGGTGCCGTCGCTGACGCCGTTGGACACCGCCCACTCGCGCGCGGCGCTCTGCCAGCCCGCGCCGGAAATCTCCTCGCCGTCTACGCGCGCCAGCACGGCCCAGACCATCGCGCGGGTCATAGTCGCCTCAGGCTCGAAGGTGGTCGCCGAAGTGCCCTCCATGAGGCCGTGGGAGACAACGTATTGCACATACTCGAAGTACCAGCTACCCTCTGACACGTCGGTGAAAGCGAGGCCGTGGCTCCTGTCGTCGATCACAATCGCGTACTGGCTCGCGTGGGTCATGCGGAGGGAGGCGTCGCCCTGATCGTCGATTTGGGCGCTCGTCTCGAAGTTGAGGGCCTTGGCGTCCTCGTCGTAATGGTACAGATTCGCCCAGTACCCGGCGTTCTCGCGGCCCAGCGGCGCGGTGAGCGTCAGGGCGAAGCCGAACTCGCCGTCGTGCGCGAGCGTTATCTGCACGCTGCCCAGCTCGCCGGTCACGGTGTTGATTACGTCCACGGAAATGCCGCTGGTGCCGAGGCTCACGCCGAGGTCGAGGCCGGAGAGCTCCGTGCCGGTGGGGATGTCCTCGCCGTTGACCGTCCATGTGACATCGCCCATGTCAAATTCCACCGTGACGTCCTTGCCCGCAACTTCCTCAAAGATCGAGCCGGGGACTTCGGTTTCACCGTTCATATCCACGGTGACAGTCTCACCGTCTCCCGCGTTGCTGATGACGTCCTCAACATTGTCCCAGCCCTTGCCGCCCTCCGCAGAGGGGCCGCTGGGGGCAGACGGCCCGCCGCCGGAGCTGCGCCGGTCGGTGGCGATACTCACGACAGAGCTGGGATCAGAGGCCGCGTAATTGTCCGTCTCAGCATAGCGGGCGGCGAACTGATAGGTGGTGTTGGAAGACAGATCATCAAACTCCGGGCCGCTCTGCCACGTCCAGGTCTTTCCGCCGTCCTTGGAGATGCCGTACTCTGCCGCCGCGCCGTTTTCATTGGTAGAAATGGCGTTCAGGGTGATGCTGGAGGTGGTGGTTCTGGCCTCTGTGGGGGCGGCCGGGGCAGTCTGGGATGCCTTGCGGATGGTGAAGGCCACCGGCTCACTCTCGGCCGCGGTGTGGGTGGCCGTCTCTGCCACGGTGGCGGTGACGGTGTAGGTGCCCGCATTCTCCGGGGCCTCGTTGCTGGGGCTGTAGCTGGTGCTACCCGTGCCCGCATAACTGTAGGTCACGTCCGCGCCGGTATTGGTGTTGCTGGTCACGGAAGGCTGAACGGTCTCGCCGTAGGTCACGCTGTCGCAGGAGATCTCGATACTGCCCTGAGCCTTGGCGACCTCCTGCCGTCTACTTTGCTTTGCCCCATAGTGCCATTCATCGGTAGCTTCAACGCTCACATAAACATCCTCGCCAATATCCGCCTCAGTTAGTGTGTAGGAAGCTTCTGTCGCACCAGGGATTTTATCGGCGCTTCGGTACCACTGGTAGGACACCGTTTCGTCATCCTGCTTGGTATAATGCACGGTCAAAGTTTCCCCGTACACGTAGTTTCCTGTGACCGTGGGGATATTCTTAAGATACGCTTGGTCGAGGGTGACTGTCAACTCCTTCTCCACCGGATTCAATGCACCACTGCCGCCGTAGGAGACGGTAAGCGTCAGATTCTCCCCGATGGGAAGTTCCTTTTTCTTGGTGTCATAGGTCAGTTTGAAAGAGTCGTCGGCCTGTGCGGTCGCCGTGGCAAGCGTGACTTCCTTACCCTCAGTAGACGTATAGGTCAGGGTGGCGGTGTTCTCCGCCAGGGCGTTCGTGCTGGTGTCCACTTTCCGCTCCGGAGTAAAGGTCACGGTGATGGTGTCGCCATACTGGAATGCGCCCTCAAAACCTGTTTGACCGCTGACCTCCAAGCCTCCCAGCTCGGCGTCCGACTTGGTGACCGAGATGGTTAAGACTTGAGTGGTGAAAATGGAACTAGCGCCCTCGCCGATGGTGGCATTCACGGTGAAGTTTGCCGCCTGCGTGGTGGGAGTTGTGGGGGTGCCGGTGATGGTGCCGTCGATGTTCAGTGTCAGTCCAGCAGGCAGGGTGCCGCTGGTGATCGTCCAGCTCACAGCAACGCCCTCAGCCGCCACAGCCTCTAGTTTTTTGGAGTATTCCACGCCCACATAAGCGTTGGGCAGGCCCTGTGTGGTGATCTTCGGCTTTGTATAGAATGCCGAGCTACTGGCGGTGGCGGGCGACGGTTCATGGGTATCGTCCCCTTTGTAGCGTGCGAAAAAGATGTAAGGCGTACCGGGGGACAATTCGTCAATGGTGGCATTATATGATGTGCTGGTGTTAAACTTTTCTGCCGTAGTCCAATCGCTGGTCGGCTCACTGGCAGTCGGTCCTACTGCACATGCGATTTCGATCCCGTTTTCATTTTCTTGTTGGGTCACATCAGTAAAGGTAACAGTAATACTATTTTCTGTGCTACTAGTCGGTAAAAATGTACCAGTTGGTGCCGACTGCTCCGCTTTGGTCACGGTCAGCTCAGCGCTTCCGGTGTTGGGGGCGAGGCTGTCGCCGCTTTCATCGCCCTCGGGGGCATAGCCGCCGAAATCGGCGGTGATGGTATAAGGACTCTCGCTTGGTTTCCAGTTCTCACCGTCAAGCGTCACCTCCAACGTTGCGGTACAGGTGCCGTCGGAGCCTTGCGTTACAGAAACGCCGTCTTCATTCAACTTCGTTCCGTCCTCTACCGCCCCCAGGTAGAAGTCTACCGTGCCGGTATCAGCGCTCAGCGCATTGGCCGCAGTCTCTGCCTTTTCCATGGTGGCCGTGATGGTGACCGTCGAGCCGTAGGGCACGGAGGTGACGGCCTGCCCACCCTGGCTGAAGCTCACCGTCACCGTGCTGGGGTAGGTGGGCGGGTTGCCGGTCAGCGTGCCGCTATTCGTATAATTGCCGCCCTGCACCAGGATCGTGCCGTTGTTGGTCAGGGTGGTGTCCTCCGGCACGGTCAGGCTGGCCCCATCGGGGATGGTCACCGTGGCCCCCTCCGGGATGGTGATGTCACAGGGGAGTTCCAG
>CALWYR010000046.1 GCA_944385805.1 uncultured Oscillospiraceae bacterium | reverse complement strand
TCCACCGCCGGCAAGGAGGCCTCCGGCACCGGCAACATGAAGCTGATGATGAACGGCGCCGTGACCATCGGCACCCTCGACGGCGCCAACGTGGAGATGTACGAGCGCCTGGGCGACGACAACATGTTCCTCTTCGGCCTGCACACCAACGAGGTGGAGCAGCTGCGCCGCAGCGGCTATAACCCGCAGCAGTACGCCAACAGCGACCCGCGCCTCAAGCGCGTGCTCGACCGCTTCAACTCCGGGCTCGCCGACGGCAAGAGCTACGCCGACCTCGTCAGCAGCCTGCTCTACGGCGGCGACCAGTACATGCTGCTCGCCGACTTCGCCAGCTACGTAGACGCCCACGACCGCCTCTACGAAAAGCTCCGCGACAAGCACGAGTTCGCCCGCATGAGCCTCGTCAACATCGCCGAGAGCGGCATCTTCGCCGCCGACCGCGCCATCAGCGAGTACGCAGAGAAGATCTGGCGTCTGTGAGCGCGCCTCCAGAAAGTAAAAGCCCCGCGGCCACACCCGGCCGCGGGGCTTTTGTCATATTCTCCTCCGGCGGCGCATATACTGGTTGTATGCTGTTTCCTCGGAGGTGACTTGAATTGGATTGGGACATCGACGATCTCATATTCGGCGGCACCGGCACTGAAGCCAGCGACCGGTAAGGCAAATCGCTCAAAGGCGGCGCGGAAAAGTTCCCGCGCCGCTTTTCCGCTGCCCCTATTCTTCCCAGGGCTCGCGCTGGTTGCCGCGGTTTATGTCCGGCCCGCCCATTTCGCCGCGGTAGGCGTCGGCGGCGGACACTGCCAGGTAATAGCAGGCGTAGGTGGTCTGAGTATAGGGCGTGACGAAGACGCTGGCGAAGGGGATTATCGTCAGCAGGTTCCAGCCGATGAAGGAGAGGTCGAGCACGAAGAGCTCGCCCTTGCGCCCGTTCATGAGCCGCTTGCTCTCGCGGATACAGTCCATGACGCCCATCTCACGGCGGTCGAGCAGCAGGTATATGGCCAAGCGGTAGCGGTAGGCAGCCACGATGCCGGGTATGATAAAGAGCAGGCTCCAGAGGAAGACGAAGACGCCCTCGACAATGTAAAGCGCGATGACGCGCAGTATCTGCGCGAAGCCGTCGACCAGGTTCCACATGCTGGCGGCGGCCCGCCGCGCCGCGTTGAGGCAGAAGATAATCACGCCCACGGCCAGCATCTGCTGCGCCAGGTCGAGCAGCAGCGCCAGCAGGTACGCCAGCGGCTCGCGGAGGATGCGCCCGAAATACTCAGGCGACACGTAAAAGCCCACGCGCATGTTCTCATAGTCGACGTAGTAATAGACAAGGTCGCTGGGAAACAGCAGCCTGCCCATCAGCTCGCTTATGATGAAAGAGACGATGAAGTAGACAAGGGCCATGATGTATGGGCTGGTTTTTGAGTCCCGCATACAGGAGCGGGCCTCGGCCTTGAGGGCGGGGCGGTTTATTCTCATGATCCACAATCCTTCCTTAAAGCTTACTTTTCCCAAAGCGGCGCAGCGCCGTAATTGAATTATACCACAGCCCGGAAGGGTATAACAATGGTCAATTTAGCGCAGCAGCTCCCCCACATCCACGCGCTCGGCCCGCTCCGGCGGCTCCGCGCCGCGCGCGGCCGCCGCGGCCGCGCAGCCGGGTATGCCGTCGTAGAGCCGGCAGACGACCCCCTCCGCCGGCGGGACTATGAGCCCGCCCTCGCGGCGGAAACGCAAAGAGCGCAGGCTGCCCTCGCCGGTGAGCTTGTAGACGCTCTCGCGCAGGCACCAGAGCTCGTGGAAGGTAAAGCCCTCGCGCTCGCGCTCGTCCATCAGCCGCGCGGCGAAGGCCAGGTCCCTCTCCCTCACGCGCTGCACGTCCGCGCCCACCGGCGAGGACGAGAGCGCGCAGAGCACCGCCCCGCGCGTGTGGCTGAGCGAGAAGCACAGCCCCGGCTCGCCGGGGAAGAAGGGCTTCCCCCGCGCGTCAAGGCCCGTCTCCGGCAGGCTGAGGAGGCCGCAGTCGCGCCTGAGCGCCCACAGCAGCAGCGACCAGGCCGCCGCGCCGGCCTCCCCGCGCCCCCTTCCGGGCAGCAGCCAGCGCCCGGCGGGCGCCATATCCGTCTCCGCGAAGTAAATGCGCATGTCCGTTTACCTCCGTCTATAGTGCAAATTCCCGAATTTGCGGCTTGACACAACAAATTATACTACATCTAGTAATTATACGCTACCATCTTTGCGAAGCTTGTGATATAATATCGTAGAATGCATTAGTGGGCCCATAAAGCCCGCTGAAATCACAGGCTATCTTAATTGAAGGGGCGTGTGCGGTATTAAAAAGATACTTGTACTTGAAGACGAGAGCGGCATACGCAGCTTTGTCGTTATAAATCTGCGCCGGAACGGATACGAGCCGGTGGAGGCCGGCACGGGCGAGGAGGCCCTCGCCGCCCTCGCCGCGGACCCGGAGATAGAGGTCGCGCTGCTGGACGTCATGCTGCCGGACATAGACGGCTTTGAGGTCTGCCGCCGCATCCGGGCCTCGGGCTCGAAGATGGGCATCATCATGCTCACCGCGCTGGGCCAGGAGATGGACAAGGTCACCGGCCTCATGAACGGCGCGGACGACTATGTCACCAAGCCCTTCTCCCCCGCCGAGCTGATAGCGCGCGTGGACGCGCTCTGCCGCCGCCTGGGCGCGGTGGAGGAAGAGGAGGTCCCGGAGATAGAGAGCGGGCCCTTCCTGCTCAACGCGCGCAACCGCACGCTGGACAAGAACGGCGTGCGCGTCAAGCTCACGCAGACGGAGTACACCATCATGAAGCTCTTCATGCAGAACCCGGGCAAGGCTCTCTCGCGCGAGGACATCATGGCCAGCGTCTGGGGCCCCGCGTACAAGGGCGAGCTGAAGATAGTGGACGTCAACATCCGCCGCCTGCGCATAAAGATAGAGGACAACCCCACCTCCCCGGAGTACATAACCACCATCTGGGGCTACGGCTATAAGTGGGGACTCTGAGGATGGAGGAGAAGAAAAGCACCTCCGGGCAGGCGGCGCCGGCCCAGGCCGCGCCCGCCGCGCCGCAGCGGCGCGAGAGCTTCCGCGGCCTCAAGGGCGCCTGGCTGGGGCTCAGCTGCCTCGGCGTGGTCCTGGTGGCGCTGACGCTCGTCTCCGCGCTCTTCTGGGATCCCGTCTGGGCCGCGGTCTTCGCCGGGCTCGCCATAATACTGCTGCTGGTGAGCAACTTCTGGTTCCGCGAGCGGGTCACGAGCCCCATACTCGGCCTCGGC
>CALWYR010000045.1 GCA_944385805.1 uncultured Oscillospiraceae bacterium | reverse complement strand
CAGACTTTGACTCTGATATTGTAGGTTCGAGTCCTGCCATCCCAGCCACGTCGGTCTGCTTCTGCAGGTTCCAATCTTGGCCCTGCGTGGGTGGGCCAAGATTTCCACCTTCCGAAGCGACCTCCTTTCAAAACGAAAGCTGGCTTTCGTTTTGTGGGGGAAAAGGAGCGATTGAATTGAAAATTCAATCGCGAATTGAATTTGACCCAGTAGCTCAGCAGGCAGAGCACCTGCCTTTTAAGCAGGGTGTCCGGGGTTCGAATCCCCGCTGGGTCACCAGAATGTCAGAGTCTCAAACGGAAAGAATTTAGGCGCAAACGCTTAAAATCTTAAAGTTTGAGGCTCTTTTTGTATTTTAAATTAATTGATACCAGCTTTGGGGAGAGAAATAACCGTTCAGTTTCTGCGCGCTTTCCTCTTGACAATAAAGCGGCTTTATACTTTAAAATAGGCTCAGGAGGTGAGCGCGTGAATATCAAGGAAATAGAATCCCGCTCGGGTCTGCCGCGCTCAGGGATACGCTATTATGAGTCCGAGGGCTTTCTCTCGCCCGAGCGCTCGCCCAACGGCTACCGTGACTACTCCGAGGCCGATTTGCAAACTCTTTTGAAGATAAAGCGCCTGCGCGCGCTGGGCCTTTCGCTCTCGGAAATACGCGCCGTGCAGAGCGGCGCGAGCTCGCTCGGCGACGTGCTGCGCGCGGCCCTCGCGCGCCTGGGGGAACAGCGCGGGGATTTGGCCGGAGCCGAGGGGCTCTGCCGCGGCCTGCTGGAGAGCGGCGCGGACTGGGACAGCCTGCTCGAAGCCCCGGAGAGCGCGTACAGCGCGCCGGAGCCGCGCAGTCAGGTTGACATAAAATATCAAAGCCGTGCCGCGCGCCGGCCCGGAGTACCCGACTGGTGCGATGGCCTCAGCTCGCCCGGGCCCTGGCGGCGCTTCGGCGCGCGCTGGCTTGACTTTGTGATAATCAACGCGCTCGTCTGCGCCTTTAATGTGCTTGTACTGCGCATAAACCCGTTTAGGGAGTCTTGGGAAAATACGCTCCTAAGCTGGCTCCTGAGCTCGGCGCTGCTGCTGCTCGGCGAGCCGCTCTGGCTGCACTTTTGCGGCACGACGCCGGGGAAGTATATCTTCGGCATCTCCGTCCGCGCCTGGGACGGCGGGCGGCTGAGCGTCAGAGACGCCTTCTCGCGCACGGGCCGGGTCTTCCTCCTTGGCCTCGGCCTCAACATCTCCGTGTTCGAGCTCATCGCGCTCGCCCTCGCTTACCGCCGCGAGCTGCGCGACCTCGACCAGCCCTGGGACGCCGAATACGGCCGCTGGCTGCTCGTCTGCGCGCCGCGCGGCAGCGGAAAGACGGCCGCCGCCGCCGTCGGGGCGGCGGCGTCGCTGCTGCTCATCCTGTTCAGCCTGCTCTCCGGGGATATGCCGCCCAACCGGGGCGAAATCACCGCGGCTGAATTCGCCGAGAACTACAACGCCCTAGCCGCCTATGAGGGCGTGGGCGAATATGAGCGCATGACAACCGACGGCCTGCTTGAGGAAATCCCTTCTAACGTTACGGTCATCAACCCGAGCGACGGCGGAACGCTGCCGCGGTTCAGCTTCACGGAGGACGGCGGCGTCCTCACGCGCGTGGAGTTCAGCGCCGTGCGAAATGAGGACGGCGAGGGCCATGTAGACGACTACGGCACATATATGAGCCTCACGGCCATGTCCTATATATGGGGACGCCCCGGCATGGGCGCGCTCAGCTTCAGCGCCCGTCAGGAGCTGCTGCGCACCATTGAGGAGAATTCCTGCCGGTCCTTCAGCGCCGAGTTTGCCGGCGTTGAAATGAGCTGTGAATTTGAGTACTCCGGCTACAATAAAACCGACTTTGGCCTCTGGCCCATAGACGGCGAGGAGCAGAGCTTCAGCCTCCGCTTCACGCTGGAGGATACGGCTGACAGCTAATATCAGCTTTTTTGATTTATCAAAGCAGGCTGTACTCCGGCGTCGGGCCTGGGCGTCAAGGGCTTCACCGCGCCCGGCCGTGACTTCAAAAACGGGCGCGAAGCGCGGCACGGCGCTGTCCCTCAACATAATTGCCCTATTCGTTCATTTGAAATAGCTCTCCCCGATTGCCGGGTACACCAGATCCTCCGGCCTTATCCAACAGCCAGCCGAACCCAGGAGGCTGGCTTTGACATAGCCGTCTTCATTCGGTGTCAAATCCGACGCGTAGAGAATATCCGTCTCGCTCAATGTGATTGGCTCGTGAGCCTCGGACAGGGAGTAAGCTTCAGCTCCCGGCGCGGTGAATGGGCCGGATATCAATTCCCTGGTATCCTCGTTGTACTCGACACAGCTCTCGCCCGGCACCCAGCCGATATCGCTCTGCGGCGCCCCGTCAACGATGAAGGAGACCAGCAGCCAGCGCTTACCCTGCCAGATGTCTTTCCCGCTCTCCCAATCCTCTTCCGTATATGCGACGCATTCGGCAATCACAAGACAATAGGTGTTTTCAAGCGGCTTATAGTCATAGTTTACCCGCGCCGACAGTTCGCTGGGAGCGGAGTAGACCGCCTCGCTGTTAACTATCACCTGAGCGCAGGACGGAGCGGCAAGGTTCATAACATATCCCGCCTCGGGGAAGACGCTCTCCGCCGCGGAACTTGACGGCGGCGTCAAATCGCCGGACGGGGGAGTCTCCTCTATAACGCCCTCTGTCCCGCAGGCGGACATCACAACAAACGAAAGAATTAAAAGAACGACCCAAAGTGTTTTTGCTTTCATGATTTTACCTCCTGTGCAGCATGAACAGAGACATTGTACGTGTAAGAGTAACAGGCGTCTTCGTATCGCGTAACGCCGTCTGAAGGAGATAGATTTTTTCGCGGATGTGAAGCAATCGGCTCTCGCCGCGGCGCTGAAGGCGCCGTCCGGGCAGCGCATATTATATGTCGTTCCATTGGGGGTCCTTTATGAGCTCAGTATACCATTTAAACAACAAAATTACAACAAATTCCCTGGCCTGTTTTAGGTTCGACACTATGGAACGACGGGGACATGGACATCGCGCCGGGGTATCTCTACGGGAACCCCGTCCCCGCGGAACAGGCTGCGCAACTGAATAGCGGTACGACACGGGGCGGCCTTCGGGCCGCTCCATTGTTTTTGCGGGAAGGGAGGAAAGCCCGCGCCGGACAAGCCGGGCGGCGTCAACGCGCTCGCCGCCGCTTACATCCGCCGCGAATAAAACCAAGCGGGAAAATTCGATTGGCGTCATGAGAAAAATCATGTTTTTGCATTGACACAGTGTCAGCGATGTGCTATAACATTATCGCTGACACTGTGTCAGCGATAATTCGACAGCAAAGGAGCAAGCGGTTATGAGCAAGGTTTTAGTTGCGTATTTTTCCCCAACCGGTACTACAAAGCGCGCGGCGCAGGCTATCGCGGGCGCGATTGGGGCGGATTTGTATGAGATACACCCTGAGACGCCGTACACCCCCGGCGACCTGAACTGGATGGATAAGCGCAGCCGCAGCACCATTGAAATGAACGACCCGGCGAGCCGCCCGGCCATGGCCGGGGACGTCCCGGATCTGAGCGGCTATGACACGGTTTTCCTCGGCTTCCCCATCTGGTGGTATGTTGAGCCGCGCATCGTGGACACCTTCCTCGAGCGCTGCGACCTTAGCGGCAAGCGGGTTATACCCTTCGCCACCAGCGGCGGCAGCGGTATCGGCCAGGCCGAAACGAGCCTGCGCGCGCGTTTCCCGCTGGCGCGCTGGGAAAAGGGCAGGCGCGTCGGAGGTTCCGACGCCGCTTCCTGGGCGCGCAGCGTCATAGGCTGAGCTATGGCCCAGGCCTCAGAGGGCTTGGCCGCTGCCCGGAAAAGCTCTTTCCCGGCCTGACAGCGGCTGATATACGGGGATTTACGATCCCTGATTCCATACCAAAATTAAAGGACAGTCATGAGAGCAACGAAAATCACCGCATTACTTCTGTCGGCCGGCCTTGTCCTGTGCCTCGCCGCCTGCGGGGCGGCCGATAGCGGCCCGGGGCAATCAGGCCCTGCTCCGACCCGGGCGGCGGCGCCGGCTGAAAGCGGACGCGCCGTTGTGGCATACTTCTCTGCCACCGGCAACACCCGCGCGGTCGCGGAGCGCATAGCGTCGCTGACCGGCGCGGAGCTGTGCGAGATAGTCCCCGCCGAACCATACACCGAGTCAGATCTCGACTACCGCGACAGCGGCAGCCGCTCGTCGCTTGAGATGGCCGACCCGGGCGCCCGCCCGGAAATCGCAAGTGAACTGCCCGAGCTTGAGAGCGGGGATATGCTCTATCTCGGCTACCCCATCTGGCATGGTCAGGCGCCGAGGATATTGAGCACCTTCGTAGAAGCCCTTGATTTCGAGGGAGTAACTGTCGTGCCTTTCTGCACCAGCGGCGGCAGCGGCGTGGGCTCGAGCGCCGATAATCTCGCCTCTCTGGCCGGGGCGGGCAACTGGCTTCCCGGCGAGCGTTTCGCCGCTTCGGTCAGCGACGCCGAGCTGGAACAGTGGCTCAACTCGATGCGATAGGGAGATGTAAATTGTGAAGATACTTGTACTTGAGGGCAGCCCCAACAAGCGCGGCTCGTCCAATATGCTCGCCGAAGAGTTCATCCGCGGCGCGCGGGAAAACGGTCACGATGTGGAAGTTATCGACGCCGCCCACGCGGATGTCCGCCCCTGCACGGGCTGCATCTGCTGCGGCTACGACGGCCCCTGCGCGCAGAAGGACGGTATGCAGCCAATCCGCGAGAAGATACTCGCCGCGGATATGCTCGTCTTCGTCACGCCGCTCTATTACTTCGGTATGTCGGCGCAGCTCAAAACGCTCGTCGACCGCTTCTGCGCCTTCAGCTTTGAGCTCACGCGCCACCATGTGAAGAGCGCCCTGCTCGCCGCGGCCTGGAACGCGGACGACTGGACATTTGAGGCCTTGGAGAGCCATTATAAAACGCTGGTGCGCTACCTCAACTTTGACGACTGCGGCACAGTCCTCGGCCTCGGCTGCGGCTCGCCCGCCATGACGAAGCGCAGCAAATATCCCGAGCTGGCCTACCGGCTGGGCAAGAGCGTCAGGTAAGCATACAGCATCTGAGCGCGCGCCAAAAAACAAAATCGCAACCCAGCGCAGTGGTTGCGATTTTGAAAGGAAGAACAAACGGAGCGGAACGGACGACAAAGGGCCCAGCCTTTAGCTGAGCCCTTTGACGTAGTGAAGCGCAGTTTGTTCTGACGTGGTGCGAGTGCGTTTGCTGCATCTGAGCGAATGCCAAAAAACAAAACCGAAGCCCAGCGCAGCGGGTTCGGTTTTGAGAAGGAGGAACAGATGTAACGGAGTGGATGACGATTTTTCTGCCGCAGGCATAAAAAATCGTCGGAACAGAGTGAAATCTGTTCCGACGTGGTGCGAGAGATGGGACTTGAACCCACACGCCTGTAAATGAGACACAGGCACCTCAAGCCTGCCTGTCTGCCAGTTCCAGCACTCTCGCATATTCACGCGCTTTTGTTGAGCGCATGAGTTATTATAGCACGCTTTTTGCGTTTGTCAAGGATAAATTTTCTGCTTTAGCTCCGGCGGCTGCGGCGCAGCTGCGCGCCGGTGAAGGCGGCCGCCCCCAGCAGGGTCAGGATCAGCGCCCAGGCGCCGAAGCTCATGGGCAGCAGGTAGCGCTGCCTGAGATAGGCGTGGTAGCCCAGCAGGCTCGCGAACTGCGTCAGGATGGGCAGCAGCAGGTACTCCGGTGCGGCGACGGCCAGGCTCAGCGTGAGGATGTCGGCGGCGTAGAAATAGCGCTCGTGCATGTGCGGCAGCAGGAAGGGGATGCCCACGGCGAGCAGCACGGAAAAGCCCAGCAGGGCCCAGTTGTTGATGTGCTTGCGCTTCATCCAGGCCCAGAGGAAGCAGCCGAGCATGAGCGTAAAGGCCGCGAGGATGCCGAGCGCGCTCGCGAGCTGCTCGTTGCTCACGTTCCCGGCCAGGGCAAAGACGCTGCTGGAGTTATAGTTCAGGGCGCTGCCCACGGTGCCCATCTGGTCGAAGTAGAGCGTGACGGTGCTGAGCAGCGGGTAGCCGGCGAGGACGGCGGGCAGCATCAGCACGAGGTAGGTGAGGGGGAAGAGGAGGAAGTGCCGGAGCTTTACCCTGCGCGCAATCAGGAAGATGACGAAGACGGGCATGACGAACACCGCCTGGAGCTTGAAGGCGAAGCTGACGGCGATGCATACCATGGCCGCCGCGCCACGGCTCTGCAGCGCGAGATATATGCCGAGCACGGCGAAGGCGACGTAGATGCTGTCGCACTGAGCCCAGCACGAGCCGTTGAGGACAACGGTGGGGAGATAGAGCACGAGGAAGTAACCGGCCAGCTGACGCGCCTTGCCGCCTGAGAGGAGGCCCACGAGCTTCATCACCGCCCAGGCGAGGATGACGTCGAAGACGACGCTCAGCGCCTTTATGAGCACCATGTCGCTGACGCCGAAGTAGGAGAAGGCGGCGAGGAAGTAAAGGTAGGGGAGGTTATAGTTGCCGATGGGCGTGCCAAGCGCGGCAAAGCCGCCGTTATCGCGGTAGAAGTCCACCCAGCCGGAGAGGAAGTCCAGGTAGTCGAGCGTGACGTGGCCCATGCAGAGCCCGCGCAGCAAAAAGGCCCCCGCCGTCAGCAGCGCGCAGACGACCACATCCTGCGGCCGGCGCAGCATACCTGAGGCGTAGAGCAGCAGCAGAGAGAGCGCGGCGATTATGACGAGTATGGCGACAGTAAAAGCGTCCATGTACGATTCCTCCAAGCCGCCGGGGCGCGCGGCCCGGGCAACAAAAAAGACGGGATAAAAAATACCCCGCCAAAACCCTGAAATATCGCAATAAACCCCTTGACATACAGGGGGTATAGATGATAAAATATCTTGCTATGTCTCCGAGGACGGATAGTTACCCATTCTCTAGCTGCTTTTATTCTAGCAGATTTTCAGAAAAAAGCAACAGAGTTCAGCGAAGTTTTATAAACGCAGCCGGGTGTACGCGAAGTACACGAGACAACACACCAAGAAGGAGCGTGTATCGATGCCAAAGGACGTCTACTATGGCAAAACTCTCAGGAAGAGTTACGCGACCAGCACCGAGATACAGGACATGCCGAATCTGCTGGAGATCCAGAAGAAATCCTACCAGTGGTTCCTCGACACGGGCCTGCGCGAGGTTTTCCGCGACGTGGATTCCGTCACGGACTACTCCGGCAACCTGGAGCTCAGCTTTGTCGACTACTCCATGGACGACAAGCCCAAGTACTCGATAGAGGAGTGCAAGGCCCGCGACGCCACATACGCCGCGCCGCTGAAGGTCAGCGTCCGCCTGCGCAACCGCGAGACGGAGGAGATCAAGGAGCAGGAAATCTTCATGGGCGATTTCCCCATCATGACTCCCGGCGGCACCTTCGTGATTAACGGCGCGGAGCGCGTCATTGTCTCCCAGATAGTCCGCTCCCCCGGCGTGTACTATGATAAAAAGACCGACAAGGCGCAGATCTCCACCTACGGCACTACGGTCATACCCTACCACGGCGCCTGGCTTGAGTACGAGACCGACGCCAACGACGTCTTCTACGTGCGCATAGACAAGAACCGCAAGCTGCCCGTCACCCTCTTCCTCAAGGCGGTGGGCCGCTACGACGCGGACAAGCCGCACACCTGGCTGAGCTGCCTGGCCGACCCTGTCGCCGGCTGCGTCACCACCGACCAGCTCAAGGAGGTCTTCGCCAACGACGAGCGCATTGTCGCCACCCTCGACCGCGACACCTTCGTCACCCGCGAGGACGCGCTGCTGGAGATATACCGCAAGCTGCGCCCGGGCGATCCCCCGACGGTCGAGAGCGCCGAGAGCCTCATCGACAGCCTCTTCTTTGACAAGCGCCGCTACGACCTCTTCAGCGTCGGGCGCTACAAGTTCAACAAGAAGCTCTCCATCTCCGGCCGCCTTCTCGGCCACCAGCTGGCCGCGCCCCTGGCCGACCCCGTCACCGGCGAGATCATTGCCGAGGCCGGCGAGGTCGTGAACTTCGACCGCGCCCAGTACATCGAGAGCTGCGGCGTCACCGAGGCCTGGGTGAAGGCCGCCGACGGCAGGGACGTCCGCGTCTTCACCAACGGCATGGTAGACCTCTCCCACTTTGTCGACTTCGACCCCGCCGAGGTCGGCGTCAAGGAGAAGGTCAGGCTCATCATCCTCAACCAGCTCATGGGCCAGTACGAGGGCGAAGCGCTCAAGGACGCCATCCGCGAGAACCTCGACCTGCTGATACCCAAGCACATCATTGTCGACGACATCTACGCCTCCGTCAACTACCTCTGCTGCCTCGCGCACGGCGTGGGCACCGCGGACGACATCGACCACCTGGGCAACCGCCGCGTGCGCTGCGTGGGCGAGCTGCTGCAAAACCAGTTCCGTATCGGCTTTTCCCGCATGGAGCGCGTTATCCGCGAGCGCATGACGCTGCAGGACCTCGACATCGTCACCCCGCAGAGCCTCATCAACATCCGCCCGGTCACCGCGGCGATAAAGGAGTTCTTCGGCTCCTCGCCGCTGAGCCAGTTCATGGACCAGACCAACCCCCTGGCCGAGCTCACGCACAAGCGCCGCATGTCCGCCCTCGGCCCCGGCGGCCTCAGCCGCGAGAGGGCGAGCTTCGACGTGCGCGACGTCCACTACAGCCACTATGGCCGACTCTGCCCCATAGAGACCCCTGAAGGCCCCAACATCGGCCTCATCAGCTACCTCGCCAGCTATGCCCGCGTCAACGAGTACGGCTTCCTGGTTGCGCCCTACCGCAAGATACGCAAGAGCGACTGCTTCGTCACCGACGAGGTCGAGTACATGACCGCCGACGTCGAGGACCGCTACATCGTCGCCCAGGCCACCGAGCCGCTCGACGAGAACGGCTGCCTCAGGAACAAGCGCGTCACCTGCCGCCACCTGGAGGAAATCATCGAGGTCGACCGCGAGAGGGTGGACTACATCGATATCTCCCCGCGCATGATGGTCTCCGTGGCCACGGCCATGATACCCTTCCTGCAGAACGACGACGCCAACCGCGCCCTCATGGGCGCCAACATGCAGCGCCAGGCCGTGCCCCTGCTCACCACCGAGGCCCCGATAGTCGCCACCGGCATCGAGCACAAGTGCGCGGTCGACTCCGGCGTCTGCGTCCTTGCCGAGGAGGGCGGCACCGTCCTCAGCTCCAGCGCCACCAACGTGGTCGTGCGCTATGACTCCGGCGAGGTCAAGGACTACAAGCTCATCAAGTTCTCCCGCTCCAACCAGGGCACCTGCATCAACCAGCGCCCGATTGTCGGCGCCGGCGAGAGGGTGGAGGCCGGCGACGTGCTGGCTGACGGCCCGAGCACCAGCAACGGCGAGATCAGCCTCGGCAAGAACATCCTTGTCGGCTACATGAACTGGGAGGGCTATAACTACGAGGACGCCATCCTGCTCAACGAGCGCCTGGTGATGGAGGACACCTTCACCTCCATCCACGTCGAGGAGTTTGAGTGCAACGCCCGCGACACCAAGCTCGGCCCCGAGGAGATCACCCGCGACATCCCCGGCGTCGGCGACGACGCGCTCAAGTACCTCGACTAGCGCGGCATCATCTCCGTGGGCGCCGAGGTGCGCTCCGGCGACATCCTCGTCGGCAAGGTCACGCCCAAGGGCGAGACCGACCTCACCGCCGAGGAGAGGCTGCTGCGCGCCATCTTTGGCGAGAAGGCGCGCGAGGTGCGCGACACCTCGCTCAAGGTGCCCCACGGCGAGAGCGGCATAGTCGTCGACGTCAAGGTCTTTACCCGCGCCAACGGCGACGAGATGAGCGCCGGCGTCAACCAGGTCGTCCGCGTCTACATCGCCCAGAAGCGCAAGATCTCCGTGGGCGACAAGATGGCCGGCCGCCACGGCAACAAGGGCGTCGTGAGCCGCATCCTGCCGCGCGAGGATATGCCCTACATGCCCGACGGCACCCCGCTGGACATTGTCCTCAACCCCCTGGGCGTCCCCAGCCGTATGAATATCGGCCAGGTGCTGGAGGTCCACCTGGGCTACGCCGCCCAGGCCCTGGGCTGGAAGGTGGCCACGCCCATCTTCAACGGCGCCAACGAGAGCACCATCCACGACACCCTCAAGCTCGCCGGCCTGCGCGAGGACGGCAAGAGCATACTCTTCGACGGACGCACGGGCGAGCAGTTCGACAACGCCGTCACCGTCGGCTACGTGTACTTCCTCAAGCTGCACCACCTGGTCGACGACAAGATTCACGCCCGCTCCACCGGCCCCTACAGCCTCGTCACCCAGCAGCCGCTCGGCGGCAAGGCCCAGTTCGGCGGCCAGCGCTTCGGCGAGATGGAGGTCTGGGCCCTGGAGGCCTACGGCGCGGCCTACACCCTCCAGGAGATACTCACGGTCAAGAGCGACGACGTCACCGGCCGTGTCAAGACCTACGAGGCCATCGTCAAGGGCCACAACATCCCCGAGCCCGGCGTGCCCGAGAGCTTCAAGGTGCTGCTCAAGGAGCTGCAGAGCCTCTGCCTCGACGTGCGCATCCTCGACAGGGAGGGCAACGAGATAGAGCTCAAGGACGACGACGATGACGACTTCATCCCCGGCTCGCAGGACGAGTACCGCGCCGACGAGGGCGAGATAGAGTCCAGCGGCTACAGCATAGAGGACGCCCCCGAGGACGCCGGCAGCGAAGCCTTCGACTACCTCGGCGGCGACGACGAAGACGAAGAATTCCCGGGCTTTTCCGGGGACGTGGACGACATGGAGGAGGAATAAGCTGTGAGCTACACACCCTTTGACGCTATCAAAATAGGCATAGCCTCCCCTGAGCAGATACGCGAGTGGTCCTACGGCGAGGTCAAGAAGCCGGAGACCATCAACTACCGCACGCTCAAGCCCGAACGCGACGGCCTCTTCTGCGAGCGCATTTTCGGACCCACCAAGGACTGGGAGTGCCACTGCGGCAAGTACAAGAAGATACGCTACAAGGGCAAGATATGCGACCGCTGCGGCGTCGAGGTCACCCGCGCCAAGGTGCGCCGCGAGCGCATGGGCCACATCGAGCTGGCCGCGCCCGTGAGCCATATATGGTACTTCAAGGGCATCCCCTCCCGCATGGGCCTCATCCTTGACCTCACCCCGCGCACCCTCGAGCGTGTGCTCT
>CALWYR010000044.1 GCA_944385805.1 uncultured Oscillospiraceae bacterium | reverse complement strand
TCAGCGCGTTGCCCACGAGGGATATGAGCAGGAACACGAAGATGTTCCCGGCTATGGCGCCGATGGTGTTGAAGACCTGAGCGATAACGCTGCCGGCCAGCATGAGCGCCATCAGACGCGAGTAGCTGAGTATGTCGCCGAAGTAGCCGGTGACGCCGTTGTAGATGGCCCCGACAAATCCGGTGATGACACCGAAGCCCTTCTTGCCCCTGGCGGAGCCGATGAAGAGCATCACGGCGCCGATAACGATGACGACGGGCACGCCGGCGATGTTGCCGACGCCCAGCGCGAGGCAGGCGACGCCGGCGAAGAGCACGAACCATGTGCCCTCCTCAAACACGGCGGAGAACACGTCGCCGCGCTTGACCTTGATAACCACGTTGATAATCATGCCGGTGATGATCTGGATAAAGCCCAGGCACATCGCGCCGATGAGTATCATTATCGTGTCATTGAGCGGCGTGAAGAGCGCCGGCAGGCCGGTCCAGGTGGTGTCCGGGTTGATTATCTGCGCGATCTGCAGCGGCATGTCGGAGAAGAAGCCGCCGGTTATCGCGCCCCATACCGTGGTCGAGATGCCGCACCAGAGCATGAGCTCGAAGAAGTTGCGCATACCCTTCTGCGGCTTTTTCTTGGCCAGTATCACCACGGCCGCAATCACCATCAGGAGGCCGTAGCCCATGTCCGCGAGCATGATGCCGTAAAACAGGATGAAGAAGGGCGCCATGAGCGGGTTGGGGTCGACGTTGTTGTAGGCCGGGAGCGAGTACATCTCCGTGACCATGTTGAGCGCGCGGGTGAATTTGTTGTTCTTGAGTTTGACCGGCACCTCGGGGATTTCCTCCTCCGTGGGGTCGGCGGTCTCCCAGGCGCAGTCGTACTTGCCGAGCACGCGGGCGAGCTCGTCGACCTGCTCGGCGGGGACCCAGCCCTGCAGCAGGACGGTGCTCTCGGTGCCCATGAGCTTTTCCTCCGCCTCCGCCCGCGCTATCCTGGTCGAGAGCGTCTCCGCCCTCAGCTTGAGCTCGTCGCGGTGGGAGGCGAGCTCCGCGATCTCGCCGGCGAGCTTCTGCTGGCCGGCGGCCAGCTCGTCGATGCGCTTTTGCGCGGCGGCGGTCTCCTCACGGGCGGTCCCGGCGTACTCGCCGGGGCTCATGAGGTTGAAGCCGAAGGGCCTTAGGGCCTCCTGCGCGGCTTCCAGCTCGTCCTTGTAGCAGACGAGCGCGAGATAGTTGAGCGCCTTGTCCGATGAGACGGGGAAGAGCTGCGCCTCCGGCGCGGCGGCCGCGAGGGCCGTGTCCACGTCCGCCATGCTAGCGGCGGCCGGGACGCTCGCCGTGGCGAAGACGGTCTTCTCCGTGCCCTTGAAGCTGAGGGGCACGTCCAGCGTGAGCCAGGGCGCGAGCGCGGCGATGTTCGCCTCCAGGCGGGCCGTCTCGGTCTGGGCCCGGCGGATCTCCTCGGCCTTGTCCGTGATTTTCTCGGCCATGGCCAGGTCCGCGGGGAGCTGCCTCTCGTCGAGCACCGCGTCCGCCTTTACGGCGGGCAGCGGCTTGAGGAGGCCGCCCTTGGCCGGGGCGTACCTGTCCATGAGCTTTATTGCGTCGGTAAGCAGGGCGTGGTTCGCCCGGTCGGTGCTCAGCTCGCCGCTGGCGCAGCGCTCCAGGCCCGCGAATTCCTCGCTCTCGAGCTCGGTCGGCTCGGAGAACTCCACGCAGCCCAAAAGCAGCAGGTCGCGCAGCAGCGCTTTCCGCTCCCTGGCCATGACGGCCAGACGGAGCTTTTTCATCTTTACGATTGCCATATCAGCCGTTCACTACCCTTTCCACAATGAGCGCCGCGGCCTTGTCCATACGCGCGTCGGCCCGCGCGCGCATAGCGGCCTTTTTGTTCTCCGTGTCGGAGGCAAGCTCCATAGCGTCCTGCTTGGCCTTGTCGTCGGACTTGGCCCGCAGCTCCTTTACCTCGGCGGCCGCTTTCTTGCGGGCGGCCTCCATGGCGAGTTTACCCTCCTCGACCGCCGCGGCGTCCGCGGCCTTGGCCGCCGCGGCGGCGTCGGCCCTCATCTGCCGCGCGTTGGCCTCGGCCTCATTGATGGCTGTAATCGCTTCAAAGGACATTGATACACCTCCTGCCGAAAAAGACGGGATTGAGATAAATACCCAAGCTCCGCCATTAAATCTGTATTCTAATGATACCAAAGAATTTCTTATTTTTCAAGCTCCTTTGTGCATTTTGGGGCAATAATGAGCGCCAACATGTGTATAGCTAGATACGTGAATATTTTGTCATACTGTACGAAACTGTGACTTTTTTGTGTATACGCGGAGAATGGGCTTGATTATTGGCGGAGAGCGTATTATAATGATTTGCTAATACGCATACGAGGAGGAATTCTCCATGGCTGATAAGTCCCGCAAGCGCTTCGGCGACCGCAAGGAGGGCCGGCGCCTGCGCTCCATCACCCCGCTGATGGCCTTCACCCCCTATATCATGCGCGACCGCAACGACGCGAGCAACTACTTCGAAGGCGAGGTTGACATCACCGAGACCGACCGCTGGCTGCGCGAGCAGCGCCGCGGCGGCTACAAGGGCCTGGGCATGCTCCACCTCTTCATCGCCGCCTATGTGCGCGTGGTGAGCCAGATGCCGGGCCTCAACCGCTTCGTCTCCGGCCAGAGGGTCTACGCCCGCAACGAGATAATGGTCAACATGATGGTCAAGTACTCCGTCGAGCCGGACAGCCCGGAGACCTGCGCCAAGGTCGTCTTCGAGCCGACGGACACCATCTACGACGTATATAATAAGATGAACGCCGCCGTCGAGGAGATCCGCTCCGGCGACACCAGCGGCACGGAGAACGCGGCCAACGCCCTGATGAAGATCCCGCGCCTCATCCTCAAGTTCGCCGTCTGGCTTATCCGCCTCTTCGACTACTTCGACTGGCTGCCGGGCGCCCTGCTGGGCGTGAGCCCCTTCCACGGCTCGATGATTATCACCGACCTCGGCTCGCTGGGCATCCCGCCGATATACCACCACCTTTACAACTTCGGCAACCTGCCCGTCTTCCTCGCCTTCGGGGCCAAGCGCATGGAGACCGGCGTCAACACCGAGGGCCAGGTCGTGCACCGCAAGTTCGTGGACTACAAGATAGTCTGCGACGAGCGCATCTGCGACGGCAGCTACTACGCCAGCGCCTTCAAGTACCTGCGCTACTACCTCAAGAACCCCAACGAGCTCACCCACCCGCCCGAGAACGTGGTGGAGGACATATATTGATTGTAACGGCAGGGAGGGCGACGCCCTCCCTGCCGTCTTGCCCGCGGCCGGACGCCGCGGGCAAAATAAAATTTTCCCGCCGCCGGAAAAGGAGATTTTAAGGCAGGCGGCGTATTAGGGTGTTGAAAGGCGGTGTGATGATGGCAAATCCGCGCGAAGAGAGAGAACTTGACGAGCTCACGCTGGTCTGCGAGCGCGGCGTGCGCGCGGCGGACAGCGCGGGCAGGCCGCGGCCGGAGCCGGAGTGCGGGCTGCGCACCTGCTTCCAGCGGGACGTGGACAGGATTACGCACTGCAAGGCCTTCCGGAGACTCAAGCACAAGACGCAGGTCTTTTTGCAGCCGGAGGGCGACCACTACCGCACGCGCCTTACGCACACGCTGGAGGTCGCGCGCGTGGCGCGCACCATCTCCCGCGCGCTGAGGCTCAACGAGGATCTGACCGAGGCCATTGCCCTCGGCCACGACCTGGGGCACACGCCCTTCGGCCACGCGGGTGAGCGGGCGCTCAACGAGATTTACTCCGGCGGCTTCCGGCACTATGAGCAGAGCCTGCGCGTGGTCGACCGCCTGGAGAAGGACGGCCGCGGCCTCAACCTCTGCGAGGAGACGCGCACCGGCATCCTCAACCACACCACCGGCACGCCGCGCGGCAGCCTGGAGGCCGACGTGGTGCGGCTCTCGGACAAGATAGCCTACATCAACCACGACCTCGACGACGCCGAGCGCGCCGGCATCCTCTCCCCCGGCGACGAGCCTGCCATTGTGCGCGAGCGGCTGGGCGGGCGCAACTCGCGGCGCATAAACTCCATCGTCAGCGACGTGATAGAGACCAGCCGCGGGCAGGACGTCATCCTCATGAGCGCGCCCATTGCCGAGGCGGTGCAGGTTTTCACCGACTTCATGTACTCCGAGGTCTACAAAAACCCCGTCGCCAAGGGCGAGGAGAGCAAGGTACACGACATCCTGCTCGGTATCTGGCGGCACTACGTGCAGCGCCCCGAGGCCCTGCCCGAGGACTACCGGCGCATTGCAGAGGAGGACGGGCTCGAGCGCGCCGTCACCGACTACGTCTCCGGCATGACCGACAAGTACGTGATAGACGTCTACATGGACCTCTTCGTCCCCCGCTCCTGGCAGGTGCGGTAGGGACGGCGGAGAAAAGGCTGGGAGGTGACTTCGATTGGCCTTTTCCGACGATTTCCTTCAGGAGCTGGCCGAGCGCAACCCGATAGAGGAGGTCGTGGGCGAATACGTCCCGCTCACCAAGCGCTCCGGGCAGAACCTCTTCGGGCTCTGCCCCTTCCACAACGAGAAGACGCCCAGCTTCTCCGTCTCGCCCTCCAAGCAGATTTATCACTGCTTCGGCTGCGGCAAGGGCGGCAACGTAATAAACTTCATAATGGAGATTGAGCGCCTGAGCTTCCCGGAGGCCGTCGAGTTCCTCGCCCGCCGCGCGGGCATGGCCATACCCGAGCAGGCGGAGGACCCCAACCGCGCCCGCCGCGCGCGGCTCTATGAGCTCAACCGCGAGGCCGCGCGCTTTTTCTACCAGCAGCTGGAGGCCGAGGCGGGCCGCCCCGCCGTGGAGTATATGCAGCGGCGGCAGATTACAAAGCGCACCGCCACCAACTTCGGGCTCGGCTACGCGCCCGATAGCTGGGACGCGCTCTGCTCGGCGATGAAGGCCATGGGCTTCACCGAGCGGGAGCTGCTCGCCGCCAGCCTCGCCAAGCAGGGCCGCCGCGGCGGCATCTACGACGCCTTCCGCAACCGGCTCATGTTCCCGGTCATAGACGTGCGCGGGAACGTGGTCGCCTTCTCCGGGCGCATCGTCGGCGAGGGCGAGCCCAAGTACCTCAACAGCGCGGACACGCCCGTTTTCAGCAAGAGCCACAATCTTTTCGGCCTGAATTTGGCTAAAAAGTCGAAAGCGGGGTACATTATCCTCGTCGAGGGCAACGTCGACGTCGTCTCGCTGCACCAGGCCGGCTTCGACAGCGCCGTGGCCTCGCTGGGCACCTCGCTCACGAACGAGCAGGCGCGGCTCATCTCCAACTACGCCAAGCGCGTCGTGCTCTGCTACGACGCCGACGCCGCCGGGCAGAAGGCGGCCCAGCGCGCCATCCCCATCCTCGACAGGCTGGGGCTGGAAATCCGCGTGGTCACCGTCCCCGGCGCCAAGGACCCGGACGAGTTCATCAAGTCCTCGGGCGCGGAGGCCTTCCGCGCGCTGATTGAGGACAGCGAAAACGGCGAGGAGTACCGCCTCGCCCGCGCCGCCGCCAACTACGACCTCAGCACCGACGCCGGCAAGGTCGGCTACCTGCGCGAGGCGGCGGAGATAATCTCCACGCTGCCGGACGCGGTCACGCGCGAGGTCTATTCCCTGCGCGCGGCGGAGCAGTGCTCCGTGGCCCCGGCGGCCGTGCGCGACGCGGTAGTCCAGTCGCGCCGGCGCCGCGAGCGCAGCGCCAAAAAGCAGCGCGAGCGCGCCGACACCCGCCCGGAGCGGCAGATGCAGCCGCAGGCCCTGGGCATACGCTACGAAAACCCCGCCTCCGCCGCCGCGGAGGAGGGCGTCATAAGCCTGCTGGCCGCCATGCCGGAGCTCTTCCGCGCCGGGGACAGGCCGGCGGCGGAGAAGTTCAGCTCGCCGGAGCTGCGGCACATCTACGAGTGCATGCTCGCCCAGCTCGACGCCGGGCGCGCGCCCGGCTCGGCGGCGCTCTCGGCGGAGCTGAGCCCGGCGGAGTCTGGGCTGTACGCGCAGATAATGCAGCGGCCGGTGTTCGCCGCCAACGCCAGGCAGGCGCTGGCCGACTACATATCGCGGCTGGGCCGCACAAGCGGCGAGGCCACCGGCGAGGCCATCCTCGCCGCCGCCAGCCGCAAAAGACAGCAGCTACAATAATACATACAGGGTAACGGAGGAAACAGCTATGGCTGAGAACAAGGAAAAAGACCTGATAGAGGACGCCGCCGCGGAGGCCGCGGCCGCGAAGCCGAGGGCGCGTAAAAGGGCCGAAAAACCCGAGAAGGCCGCGGAGAGCGCCCTGCCCGAGAACCCGGAGGAGCTCGCGAGGTACAAGGCAGAGAAGCTCAACGCCCTCATAGAGAAGGGCAAGAAGGCCGGCAAGCTCACCAGCAAGGAGCTCATGGACACCCTCGACGACCTCAAGCTGGAGCCCGAGGAGCTCGACAAGTTCTACGACAAGCTCGAAGACCTCGGCATCGACACCGCCGGAGAGGACATCCTCCCCCCGCTCGACGACGACGCCCTGCCCGAGCTCGAGGAGCTGCAGGAGCTCGAGGAGGTCACCGAGGAGGAGATAGCCGCCGACACCGACGCGCTGGCCGACACCTTCTCCACCGACGACCCCGTGCGCATGTACCTCAAGGAGATAGGCAAGGTGCCGCTGCTGACCCCCGAGGAGGAGCAGGATCTCGCCCGCCGCATGGCCGACGGCGACGAGGAGGCCAAGCGCCGCATGGCCGAGGCCAACCTGCGTCTGGTCGTCTCCATAGCCAAGCGCTATGTGGGCCGCGGCATGCTCTTCCTCGACCTGATTCAGGAGGGCAACCTGGGCCTTATCAAGGCCGTCGACAAGTTTGACTACACTAAGGGCTACACGTTTTCCACCTACGCGACCTGGTGGATACGCCAGGCCATAACCCGCGC
>CALWYR010000043.1 GCA_944385805.1 uncultured Oscillospiraceae bacterium | reverse complement strand
CATTTATATCTCTCCGGTCAGCTTATAGTACGTGACGGCGAAGCCCTCGCGTATGAAATAGTTGAGCGCGAGCGTGGGCCAGCTGGTTTTCCCGGCGACGCCGAAGCACTCAACCCCGAGTTTCTCCGCCATGGCCTTAGCGCGGCAGAGGTGGTATTCGCTGGTGACGATGGCGGTATGCCCGTCCGGCTCGCCGCCAAGAGCGCGGATGAGCGCGAAGGAGTTTTCGAGGTTTTCCCGGGTGCTCGTGGCCTCGTCCTCAACTATAATGCGCTCCGGCGCTATGCCCCGCGCCTCCAGCCAGACGCGCATGGCCTCGCCCTCGGTCATCGTCTCGCCGGGGCCCTGCCCGCCGGAGACGACGGCGACGCAGTCCGGGTGTGCGGCCAGCCAGTCATAGGCGGCGTTCAGCCGGTCGGTGAGCGAGAGGCTGGGCACGTCTCCGTGCAGCCCCGCGCCGAGCACGACGAGGTAGTCCACATCCTCGGGCGCGTCCGTGCGCGCGGCCTTTATTATGGGCGCCTCAATGACGCCGAAGACCGCGAGCCCCAGCGCGAGCAGCGCCGCGACGGCTATGCGCAGGGCGCGGCAGCGGACAAAGTGGTAAAAGGCGATCAGCGCCGCGATAAGCGCGCAGAGCGCCGCCACAAAGCCGTGCCCCGTCATCGCCGCGGCGAAAACAAGCGCGGCGAGCAGGAAGATTATCACGGCTATGAGCCACAGCTTAGCTTTCATCAAGCTCCTCCCATTCGGCGTAGAGCGCGTCGAGCTTTTCGTTCAGCTCATTGCGCTCGGCGTCCAGCTCCATGAGCCGGACGTAGTCCGAGGCGTTGGCCTCGCTCTCCGCGTTTATCTCCGCGACGCGCGCCTCGATTTTCTCTATCTCGCGCTCGACCTTGCGGCGGCGCTTCTCTATCTCGCCGGTGCGCTGTCGGGCGCTCCTGGGCTTCTCTGTCTTGGGCGCGGCGGCCCTCTGCGCCTGGGCGATGGCCTCCTGCCGCGCGCGGTAGGCGCGGTATTCGCCGAAGCTCCCGCGGAAGTCGGTCAGCCGCCCGCCCTCGATGTGCCATATCCGCGTGGCGAACTTCTCGATGAAGTAGCGGTCGTGGCTGACGAAGAGCAGGGCCTCGTCATAGTCCGCGAGCGCGTCCTCCATCCACTCGCGGCTGGGGATGTCGAGGTGGTTGGTCGGCTCGTCGAGTATGAGCAGGTTGACGTCCGCGCGCATGAGTATGCACAGGCGCAGGCGGCTCTGCTCGCCGCCGGAGAGGGCGCCCACGGCCTTGAGCGCGTCCTCGCCGGTGAAGCCGAAGGCCCCGAGGCGGTCGCGCGCCTCCTGCATATCGCAACGGCACTCGTCTATGACCGTGTCGGCGGCGGAGAGATTGG
The DNA here is from genome assembly GCA_944385805.1 of uncultured Oscillospiraceae bacterium. Taxonomy (GTDB): domain Bacteria; phylum Bacillota; class Clostridia; order Oscillospirales; family Oscillospiraceae; genus Scatomorpha. The sequence goes on along the minus strand of CALWYR010000043.1, from coordinate 3,145 downwards.
GGTCGCGGAAGGTGACGAGCTGCGGCAGGTAGGCCGCCTTTACGGCGGGGCCGCGGCGGACATGGCCCGCGTCGGGCTCCTCCTCGCCGACGATGAGCTTGACGAGGGTGCTCTTGCCCGTGCCGTTGTCGCCGATTATCGCGACGCGCTCGCCGCCCGCGACCTTGAACTCCACGCCGGAGAAGAGCGCGCGGCCGGAAAAGCCCTTGCCGAGGTTTTCGGCGACAAGCACCTCGTCGGCGCGGAACTCGCTGGTTTTGAAGGCGGCGCGGAGCTTTTTCGCCTCCCTGGGCTTCTCCGTCTTTTCCAGCTTCTCCATGCGCTTTTCTATCGAGAACGCCCGCTTGTGCAGCTTGTCGTTGCCCATGAAGGCCCAGAGGTGCAGCTTCGCGGCGGCCCTTTGCAGCTGTTCGAGCTTGGCCTGGTCCTTTTCATATTTGCGCAGCTGCTCGTCGAAGCGGCGCTGGCGCTCGACGGTGTAGAAGCTGTAGTTGCCGGAGTAGAACTCCGCGCGGCCGTCGGCTATCTCTATGCAGCGCTGGGCGACGGTGTCGAGGAAGTAGCGGTCGTGGCTTATGGCCAGCACCGTGCCGCGAAAGTGCGTGATGTAGTCCTCGAGCCACTCGGTGGCGCGCAGGTCGAGGTGGTTGGTGGGCTCGTCCAGCAGCAGGATGTCCGTGTCCTCGAGTATGAGCCGCGCGAGGTTAACGCGGGTCTTCTCGCCGCCGGAGAGCTTTTCAAACTCCCGCGCGCGCATGTCCTCGGGGATGTCGAGGCCGTTGGCGACCCTTGCCCGCTCGCGGTCCATGTCCCAGCCGCCCAGGCGGCGGAAGTCGTCGGAGAGGCGGTCGTACTCGTCGAGCAGGGCCGGGCTGCTGTCCGTGGCCATGAGCTCCTCGAGCTCGCTTATCCGCGCGGCCATGTCGCGCAGGCGGCGGTGCGCCTCGCGCAGGACGTCCTCGGTCGTCCAGCCCGCGGGGTAGACGGGGATCTGGCTGATAAGCCCTATCCTGCGGCCCTTGTGTATGCTTATCGTGCCCTCGTCGGGCGTGTACTCGCCCGTGAGCAGCTTGAAGAGCGTGGTCTTGCCGCAGCCGTTGGCCCCGAGTATGCCGACGTGCTCGCCGGCGTTTATCTCAAAGCTGAGGTCGGAGAGCACGTCGTGGCCGACCTCGAAGGACTTTTTCAGATTTTTAACGTCTATGTCTATCATAAAACACCTTTGTATCCGATTTGTATCATGCCCGCCCCTGCAGGCGGGGCTGCCGTCAGTTTCCGTCCTCCCCCTTCCGGCGGGCGATGAAGTGGTTGATGTACCCGCCGAGCAGGAGGAAGTAGAAGCAGTAGTAGACCCATATCATGGCGACCATGACCGTGCCGATGACGCCGTAGGCGCCGAACTGGTTGCTGACGCCGACGTAGGCCGAGAAGATGAAGCTGAACAGCGCCCAGCTCACGGCGCAGAAGGCCGCGCCCGGCCACTGAGCCCGGTACGTCAGCGAGCGCGCGGGCATCCGCCAGTAGGTGAGCGAGAACATGAGCGCCAGGAACACCAGTACCACGGCGTAGCGCAGATAGCGCGTGAGGCCGAAGAGCCAGTCTATCGCCCCGCCGTGCGGCAGCACGTCGTAGAGCAGGGCCAGTATCTCGCCGCCGTAGACCATCACCAGCAGGCTTATGAGCAGCAGCACGACGAAGACCACCATGTAGCAGCAGGCGCGGAGGCTGAAGACGAGGAAGTCCTCCCGCCTCTCGGCGTCATAGACGCTGTCCATGCCGCGCATGAGCGCCTTCATGCTCTTGCTGGCCGACCAGACGGTGAGGACGGCGGCCACGGTCAGCGCTGCCCCGCCGCCGCGGTAGATGCTGTTCACTATGGTCTCGAGCACGGTGTAGAGCTGGTCGGGCACGTAGTCCGCGATGGCCCGCAGCACCATGGCCTCCGTCAGCGGCGTATAGCGTATCAGGCTCACCAGCAGCATTATCATCGGCACCAGCGAGACGAAGAGGTAGTAGGCGCAGGCCGCCGAGAAGGTGGTTATCCTGCGCCGCCCCAGCCCGCGGGAGAAGTCGTTCACCGCGTCGTATATATCCCTGAGCACCGAGCGCACGCGCGCACCTCCTTGCGGTTTCGTAACCTTTATTTTCTCATATAAGCGGTGAAAAATCAAGGGAGGCCGCAAAGCAAGGACGCGCTCCCGCCGCGGCGGGGGAGCGCGCCCTTTGAAAAGCGTTATGAAGCGTGGCTGGGGCGCGAGGCCCTCAGAACAGGGTGTCCTCGTCCTCGCTGTAGAGCTTGTCGTTTATCTCGAAGAGGCTCACCTGGTTCGCGAGGCCGTAGATGATGATGGCGTCCCGGCGGAGCTTGGGGTAGAGCTGGGCGAGGCCGCAGCGCTTGAGCAGCTCCTGCGCCTCTTCGAGCGTTACGCCGAGGCCGAAGCAGAGGCATATCAGCCTGCTGCGCGAGGGCGTGCGCCGTCCGGCGAAAATCTGGTGCAGGTAGATCTCGCTCATGCCGGACTGCTTGGCGAGCGCGGCCTTGGAGATGCCCTTGCGCTCGAAGATGGCGTTGAGCATTTCCGCCGGGCTCTCGCTGCAAAAGCGCTCGCTGTTGCTCTCGAGGAAGTCGTTGAGATTGGGCGCGCTCATGAGCTCGCGCTGGAGGTCGTCGGTATTGTTGTTTTCCATATCTGCGCCGCCTTTACAAAATACGTCATATTCAGTATAATAACGTATCAATAATACCGTTTCGGGCCGGCAAAAGCAATATGCTGGCTGCATAGGGGTGAGAAAAATGGAGGTCTACGAGAGCCTTCTCGCGGCGCTCAAGAGCGACTTCGACCTGGTGCGCAAGCTCAAGGAGAGCGAGCGCGGCCGCGTCAGCGTGGTGCGGCACAGGCTCAGCGGACGGCGCTATATCTTCCGCCAGTTCGAGGGCGGCTGCGAGGTCTACCGGAGGCTGCTGGGCGTGAAGTGCCCCAACCTGCCGGAGGTCTATGAGGTCGGCGAGCGCGCCGGGGCCGCCGCGGTGCTGGAGGAGTACATCCAGGGCGACACGCTGGCCTTCCTGCTCCGGGGCGGAGCGCTGAGCGCGGCCGGGGCGCGGGTCGTGGCGGCGCCGCTGTGCCGCGCGCTCTGGGTGCTG
>CALWYR010000042.1 GCA_944385805.1 uncultured Oscillospiraceae bacterium | reverse complement strand
CTCCACGGCGGCCGCGGTGGAGGCGAGGTCGCGCGCTCCCAGCGCGAAGGTCACGGCGCAGGCGACGGCGGCCGCGGCGGCGGCCAGCGGCGCGAGGCGCTTCGCCCTCGCCGCGCCCGGGTCCAGCTCAGCCCAGACCGCCAGCAGCGTCGCCGCGGCAAAGACGGCGGCGGCGCACCAGGCGCGTTCGGGGAAATACGGCGCGGCGCACATGCAGTAGGCGCTCACTACGGCGGCGCAGAGCCAGCAGACGGCGGCGGAATACTTTTTGAGCCAGTATCCAAAGCCCTTTCCGCGGGACTGCGCTATGCTCAGCGCCAGCAGGGCAAGGCCTATCACAAGCGGCAGCCAGAGGTATTTAAGCGCGTGATAGCTCACGCTCGGGATACGCGATATCCAGGTCGAGAGCCCGCCGAGGCCGCCCATATTGTCCGCCTTGAGCGCCTGCGCCGGCGCGAGGAAGAGCGCCGCCGCCCCGGCGAGGAAGCCGGCCAGGCCCGCCCAGTGCCAGGAGCGGACGCCCAGCCCCAGCAGCCCGCGCCGCGCCAGCAGCAGCACGACGCCCACGGCGGCGGCTATGCAGGCGTTCTCGCCCGACCAGCCCGCGAGCAGGCCGAGCAGGAGCATACCGGGCGCGCGCAGCCAGGCCCTCCCCCGCCCCGCTCCCTCCGCGCGGTAGGGCAGCAGGAAGCAGAGGGCGACAAAGGCCGTCCACATGTAGTTTATCGAGCCCGTCAGCCAGAGGCAGCTCTGGCCGAAGTCCGGCAGCACCAGCCACAAGAGCGCGTAGACGGCAAAGAGGCTCAGCGGGCGCAGCTCCCTGAACGTGCCGTAGGCCGCGTAATAGACAGCGAAGCCCAGCGCCATGAACACCAGCGTATTGCAGACGTTGAAGAGCAGCTTGCCCTCCGGCATGAGGAAGAGCTGCACCAGCGTGTGGACGATCGCGCGGCCGTTCATGACCCGGTAATGGTTGAGCTGGCTGAGCCAGAGCCCGTACAGGCTCGTTATCCGCTCCTTCGGCGCGCCAGCGGCGTAGGTGAACATGTAGGAGTAGTCGTCGCCATAGTAGGGCGTAAGGCAGTTGAGCGCGAAGAAGGCGGCGGCTATGGCGGCTAGGCCGAGGATCAGAGTCAGGCGGCGCTTCATTTCAATCCGTCCTCAGTTTCCCGCACGATATAGATGGGGCGGTGCTTGGCCTCCATGTAGGTCTTGGCGAGGTACTGGCCGAGCATGCCGATGAAGAACATCAATAGGCCGCCGACCAGCAGTATGAGGCTTACGATGGTCGGATAGCCCGCGACGGGGTTTCCGAAGATAAGCGTCTTTACCACCGTGACGAGCAGGGTTATCACCGCTATCACGCAGCAGATGACGCCGAGGATGCTCGAGAGGGCCAGCGGCTTGGTGGAGAAGGCCATCATGCCGTCCACTGAATAGCTCAGCAGCTTGCGGAAGGACCACTTGGTCTCCCCCGCCGCGCGGTCGCGGCTCACATAGGGTATCCACTTGGTTTTGAAGCCCACCCAGGAGAAGATGCCCTTGGTGAAGCGGTTGTACTCGGGCAGGCTCAGCACGGCGTCGACCATGCCGCGGCTCATGAGGCGGTAATCTGTCGCGCCCTCGACGTATTCGGTGTCGCTCAGGGCGTTCATGAGCCTGGAGAAGAGCGCGCTGCCGCCGCTTCTCAGCTTCGTCTCGCCCTCGCGGGCGGTGCGTCGCGCGGCGGCGCAGTCGTACTCGCCGTCCTTCACGGCCTCGTACATCTCCACAAGCATCTCGGGCGGGTGCTGCAAATCCGCGTCCATGACGGCGACGTAGTCGCCCTTCGCCATCTGCAGGCCGGCGAGCATGGCCGCCTCCTTGCCGAAGTTGCGCGAGAAGGACGCGAAGCGGAAGCGCGCGTCCGCCTTGGAGTAGCCGCGCAGCAGCTCCAGCGTGGCGTCGGCGGAGCCGTCGTCAACCAGGCAGAACTCGAAGTCCACATAGTCCATGAGCCCAGCCACGCGGCGCAGCTCGTCATAGAGCTTGGGGAGGACCTCCTCCTCGTTGTAACAGGGCACGACGACCGAAATAAGCGGCATTTCAAGCCACCTCCAGGAAATCAAGGCTAGTTGTTATTGTAGCAGAATCGCGCAGATAATGCAACAGCGCGGTAACGCGCCTATGCGAAAACGCCCCCGGCCTTGGCCGGGGGCGCGTAAATCGGGACTGCGAAATTATTTGTCGCCGCGGACGGTGGCGATGTGCTTGGTGAGGTCGATCATCTTGTTGGAGAAGCCCCACTCGTTGTCGTACCAGGCGACGAGCTTGACGAAGTTGGGGTTCAGGCTGATGCCGGCCTTGGCGTCGAAGATGGAGGTGTGGGCATCGGTGCGGAAGTCGCTGGAGACGACCTCGTCATCGACGTACTCGATAACGCCGGCCATGGGGCCCTCGCTGGCGGCCTTGACGGCGGCGCAGATCTCGTCCATGGTGGCGCCCTTCTCGAGGCGGCAGGTCAGGTCGACGATGGAGACGTCGGCGCTGGGGATA
>CALWYR010000041.1 GCA_944385805.1 uncultured Oscillospiraceae bacterium | reverse complement strand
GCTTTCAAATCCTCCCCATCTCCGGCAGGGGGAGAGTGGGGTTGTCCTGCCAGTAGACTATGAGCGTGCCGCGCTCTACTGAGACTGCGGCGCTCACTCTGGTGAAGGAGTTGCTGACGCCGAGCGGGAAGTGCGCGGTGAGGTCCGCGCCCTCGAGCTCATAGCTGAGGCCGCGCTCGGTGACGCCGCGGGCGTCCTCGCCGAGGCAGAAGACGGAGAAGTCGCCGGCGCAGCGCGGATCGAAGGTGAGCGAGCGCCCGCCGGCAAGGGCGGTGAGACAATAGCCCTCGCCGATGAGATAGGCCTCCGCGCCCTGCCCGGCGCACCAGGCGAGGGTCTGGATATTGGCCAGCGTGTGGTCGAGCCTTTTGCCGCCCAGGCAGCCGAAGAAGAGCAGCCGCCGGCAGCCGCGCTCCACCGCGCGGCGGGCGGCGAGCATGGAGTCGGTGTCGTCCTTGCGCACGGGGCTGACCTCGACGTCGGGGAAGTCCGGCACGCGCCCGAGCGAATCGAAGTCGCCGAGGACGATGTCCGGCCTCACGCCGGCGCGCTCGAGGTGAAGTATGCCCGCGTCGGCGGCGATAACGAGGTCGCCCGCCGCGGGCGCAAAGCGCGCGGGGGCGAAGTCCGCCGCGCCGACGATATAGCAGTCTCTCATGTCATCCTCCAAATCTCAGGCCCTGCGGCCAATGAAGCGCCAGGGCCGCGCCCGGTCCTCGGGCTCGGCGTAGGCTATGCCCACGCGCGGCGCCGCCGTTATCTCCCACTCGCCATCGCGCGCGGCGAACCGGAGCCCGGCGCAGCCGTCGACGGGCAGCCCGGTGAGCTCGCCGCCAATGCCCAGCGCCTTCGTGAGCCGGCCGGGGCCGGGATAGCCCTCGCAGGCGCGTATCAGCACGCCCTGCGGCGCGCCCTCCGCGCCGGTGACGGCGTTGAGCAGCCAGTGGATGCCGTAGCAGAGATAGACGTAGAAGATGCCGCCGCGCTCATAGAGCGGCGCGTTGCGCCGAGTCCTGCCGCGGTGCGCGTGGCAGGCGCTGTCGCTCTCGCCGCAGTAGGCTTCGGTCTCGGTGATGGTGAGCGCCCGCGTCTCGCCGTCCGGCAGCGTGCGCACGAGCCGGCAGCCGACAAGCGCCGGCGCGACCTCGAGCGCATCGCGGGTGAAGAAGTCTTGCCCCAGCGGGGGCGGGGGTGTGGGCATTTTGGCCTCCTTTGGCGCCGGAGACGCGGCGCTTTTATTTCTAACTCAGCTATGACCTGAGGGGCGCTTTCTTTTGCTGCGCCAAAAGAAAGCGTCCCTCAGACTCCCCGAAAGGAAAAGGCGCTTGCCGGGGTGCGGGTTTTTGGCACCGCCTCTGTCTGCCGCCTGAACCGCGGGGTAGTCGGCCGCGCACGGACGTTGGATGCGGGACGCAGCATGGCGCTCGGCCGCGCCCGCCCGTTGCCGTACCGTGCGGCTGGGGCTGCGGGACGCAACGGCCTGATTGGGAGGTTTCATCAACCAACGTACCGCCCGAGCTCGCCGCTGCGCGGCATCGCACCGGGGTGGTTTGGCGGCGCGGCATCGCTCTGTTGTGCGGCTCCGGTGGCGGTCTGGCTCGCCGCTTCGCGGCATCGCACCGGGGTTGCTGGGGGTTGCGGTGTACCGACGTGGCCCAGCTCGCCGCTGCGCGGCGTCGCTTTCCGACGCTGCTGCGGCTGCTTATTTGCGCCGACCTTGTAGGACGCACCGTCCCCGGTGAGCCATTCTGCCCGGGTTTGCTGCCTGGCCGCGGGCCGCGCCCAGCCGTAGGGGGCGGCGTCCCCGACGCCCCTTCCGTCGGATGACGGACAGCGTACCGGGCGGCGACACGCCCCGGAAAGGAATCTGAGGGCGCTCAAAAACGGCGTCCTCAGAAACTGGCTCGCGGGCGGGGCTTACAGCGGTTTGTTGCAGTACGGGCAGAAGCGTATCCTCATCATGCCCCTCGTGGGCAGGCTGGCCCCGCAGTAGGGGCAGCGCCAGAAAATCTTCGGCAGCACTATCATAAAGAGGATGATAAGGATGAGCGCGATGTAAAACGTGCCCATGCTGCGGTTGATGAGGGCGATGGCGCCGAGCAGGAAGGAGAAGATGGACATTATCCAGCAGACCAGTGCCGCGGCGCGGGGCGGGATATTTTTGCGCATTTTGTATGTACCTCCGAATTTGATTACGACTAATCGAGCGCCCGGGGTATCAGCACCTCGGTGACGGCGAGCACGGCTATGGCCGCGGCCCCGGCGAGCCACCACTCGAATACCACGGCGGCGACGCCGGCGGCGAAGGCGAGGACGCTTATCACGCGGCAGACCGTGCGCGTGACGCGCGCGTGGGCGCGCAGCTTATCCATGAGCGACTGCATGGGCCGCCTCAGTCGAGCTCATTGCCGCAGAAGGGGCAGACCTTCTTGCCGAAGATAATCTTCATCGGCAGCTGCTCGTCGCACTTGGGGCAGCGCCAGAAGACGGTCAGGGCCAGCACGACGCTGCAAACGCCGCAGCTCATGAGGATGATGCCGTAGATGACGGAACCGAGCTTGTAGACGATGAAGCCGGCAATCAGCAGCACCACCATGGCGACAGTGCACCAGAGCAGTATCTTTACGGGGTGATCGGCCTTGCTGGGCTTGTTTTCGGGTTGATTGTTCATATAAGTACCTCCTGTGGAGAGCTTCAGCGCTTTTCGGGGACGATTTCAATCCAGTAGCCGTCCGGATCCTCGATAAAGTAGACGCCCATTTTCGCGTTCTCAAAGCAGACGCAGCCCATCGCGTCGTGCTTCGCTCTGGCGGCGGCGAAGTCGTCGACCTTGAAGGCCAGATGGCTCTCGTTCTCGCCGAGGTCGTAGTCCCGGTCCCTGTGGTCGGCGAGCTCGGTGAGCTCTATCTGGAAGGTCGCGGCCTCGTTGGCGAGGAAGACCAGCCGGAAAGAGCCGTCGCCTGCCTCCTTGGTCTTGACGGGCCGGAGCCCCAGCGCCTCCTCGTAGAACTTCAGGCTGCGCTCCATGTCGCGGACGTTGATGTTGCAGTGGTAAAAACGGAATGTCATTATGTACGCCTCCCGGGTTTGCACTTCTTTTAATAGAATAACCCGGAAGGCCAGATTTTTCAAGCGTTAAATTAGCCGCCGCAGCAATTCGGGCTGTACTTCTGCTTTATCTGCTGCGTCTGCCGGGCCGGAGCCTGTTCGGGGGCGTACCAGCCCTTTTGCTGCATCTGCTGATAGAGCTCGTCCTGCATCCCGAGCTCGAAGTTGAGCGCGGTGGTGAAGGCCTGACGCACATTGGGCGTGCAGGACTCTATCGCGCCGTGCATATAGAGGTCGCAGACGCCCTTGGCGGTGTTGAGCAGGTTCTCCATAATCAGCTTGTCGTCCATGTCTTCCTCCTTACACCAGGTCGTAGAAGCGGCTGTACATCTGGCTGTGCTGCTCGGCCAGCGTCTGCGCGCAGCGCCGCAGGGCGGCGTCCTGAAGCGTGTTGGCCGCCTCGCGGCACTGCTGCGCGAGGAACTGCGCGTGGCCGAGCGCGTCGTCGATATACAGTGTTTCCTTCGTTGTCATATAAATCACCTCAAAACCCAGTATGCGCGCCGCGCCGCCGATTATACGCGCCGCCGGCGCGGTTTTTGCGGCGGAGAGGCGGCTTCGCGGCGTCCATGGTCACAACATGACCAGAACCACGGCAAAAACTTCGCAAATAGTTTGACAAACTGGTCATAGTATACTATAATTTCTATACATACGCGAAGCAACTTGTGCAAATCTCAAGTTCAAATTACTCCGGGCCGAGGGGCCCGGCAAGGGGGTTAAACATGAAAGACCTGAAGCATCTGATCTACTTTGAGAACCTCCTCCAGGAGGCTCAGAACGAGCTGGTGACGCAGGCCGTGAACGAGGGGAAGCTGGGCCTGGGCTATAACTGCTACTACACGCCCGAGGTGCTGCTGAACCTGCCCGGCTGCTTTTCCAGCCGCCTGCGCGCGCCGCGCTGCACCTCCCCGGACATCGCGACCTACTACATGACCAACCGCAACTGTCCCTACGTGCGCAGCATCCTCGAGCGCGCGATTGAGGGAGGCTACAACTACCTCAGCGCCCTCTTCGGCGCGGAGAGCTGCGCGGCCATGGAGCGTATGCAGGAGCACTTCTTCCTGCTCAACCCCGTGAAGAACGACAAGTTCTTCGTCACCATCATGGACCCTCCCATGAAGGAGGACAAGACCAGCTTCGACTACTACAGGGCTCAGCTGCAGCTCAAGGTGGTCGAGCCGCTGCGCGACAAGCTCGGCGTCGACGTCTCCGAGGAGGCCATGAGGAAGGCCGTCGAGGACTTCAACGAGCTCTGCGACGTGATAACCGAGATTGGCAATTTCCGCAAGCTGGAGAACCCGCCCATAACCGGCTATGAGTTCCACGTCATTCAGCTTGTGAGCCAGGCGTGTCCGCACTATCTTATCCTGCCCTACCTCAAGGAGACGCTCGAGGAGATAAAGACCCGCGAGCCGGAGCCGAAATTCCCATTCCGCGCGCGTATAATCCTCGCGGGCAGCGAGATAGACGACCCCGACTTCACCAAGCTCGTCGAGAGCTGCGGCGCCATGGTCGTGGCCGACCGCTACTGCTTCGGCAGCTTCCCGAGCCGCGAGCGCATAGAGATTGCCGAGGGCGAGAGCGCCTTCGACGCCATCGTGCGGCACTACCTGTATTGGAACCAGTGCGCGCGCTTCATGTCCGGCGCCAAGATTGACCAGCGCCACACCGAGCTCAAGCGCCTCGTCGACGAGTTCCGCGCGGACGGCGTCGTCTACGAGAGCATGAAGTTCTGCGAGTTCTGGAGCTACGAGAAGGTC
>CALWYR010000040.1 GCA_944385805.1 uncultured Oscillospiraceae bacterium | reverse complement strand
GGCGCGGAAGGCGCTGCCCCAGGCGTGGTTGGTGAAGACCGTGGTGGACTTGTTGCGTATCGTCTTGATGTCCACGCCGGCGCCGACGAACTGGCTCAGGCGGTGGGTCAGCAGGTCGCCGAACTCGCTGTAGGGGCCGTGGTCGATGTAGTTGTCGCCCCAGAGCGCGAGCACCTTGCCGTCGTTGTCGGCGGCGAGCTTGATGTGCATGAAGCCGGGGGAGCGCTTGCCGGTGTAGGTGATGGACTGGTACATGTTGAAGTTGAGGCTGACCGGCCTCTGGCAGACCAGCGCCGCCACGCCGAGCAGGCCCTCGTTGGTGGGCGAGAACTTATAGCCGAAGGTGCCGCCCGCGTGGTTCTGGACGAGGCGCAGCTTCTCCAGCGGGACGCCGATGCCGTCGGCGACCATGGGCGCGTGCAGGTGCAGGCCGATGCTCTTGGAGTGGATGGTCAGCATGCCGTCCTCGTCGATGTAGGCGTAGCCGTTGTCGGGCTCGAGGAAGAGGTGCGGCTGGCGCGAGCAGTAGCTCTCAATCTCTATAACGTTGGGCGCGCTGTCGAAGTCGAAGTCGGGGCCCTTGATGCAGTTCGTCTCGTAGTAGGCGTTGGGCACGCCGGGGTGGATCTCGATGGCGTCGGGGGCCAGGGCTTCGGGCGCGCTCATATAGGCGGGCAGGACCTCGAGGTCGACCTTGACGTGCTTGGCGGCCTCGCGCGCGTGCTCCTCGGTGTCGGCGGCGACTATGGCAATCGCGTCGCCGTACTGGAAGACCTTCTCGTCGCAGAGGATGGGGCGGTCCCAGCCGTCGCACTTGTTGTTGAGCGGCAGCATGACCAGGCCGTTTATCCTGTTCTTGCCGGGGACGTGCTTGGCGGGGATGACCTTGAAGACGCCGGGCATCTTCTCGGCCTCGGAGGTGTCGACGCCCTTGATGTTGGCGTTGCTGACCTCGGCCTGGGCGAGGGCGAGGCGCAGGGTGTCGGGCGGCATGTGCAGCGCCTGGGGGGCGCCGAAGTCCCAGGTGCCGGTGACCTTCATGGCCGCGCTCGGGCGGGCGTAGGCCGTGCCCATGATCTCGTTGTCCGTGGGCTTGAACATCAGGTCTTCCTTGCTCATCTCGCCGCGCATTACGGCGGCAGCGGCCATGGTGGCGTCGATGAGGGGCTTGTAGCCCGTGCAGCGGCAGAGGTTGCGGTTCTTGTTGAACCAGTCGCGGACCTCCTCGCGGGTGGGGTTCGGGTTCTGGTCGAGCAGGACCTTGGCGCTGACGATGAAGCCCGGCGAGCAGAAGCCGCACTGGGCGCAGCCGTAGGCCATCCAGGCGACCTGTATCGGGTGCAGGTTATTGACGGTGCCGATGCCCTCGATGGTGGTGATCTCGGCGTAGTCGCGCAGCTTCTCTACCTTGGTGATGCACGAGCGGGTGACCTTGCCGTCGACAATGACGTTACACGCGCCGCAGTGGCCCTGGCCGCAGCCTATCTTGCAGCCGGTCAGCAGCAGGCGCTCGCGCAGGACCTTGGCGAGGGTCTCCGTTCCGTCCAGGACGAGCGTGCGCTCTACCCCGTTGATGATCAGTACCTTCTTGATCATGCTTTTACCTCCTTTAATGTGGTGTACAAAAACAATTTCAAAGAGCGCCCGCGCGCCCTGATTTGCCGCAAATGCCCCTTTAAATCGGCAGCGCTTTGTGCTATATTATAGTAAACACGCGCGCCGCGCTAGGAAGGGAGCCATGAACATGGATAACAAGCCGCTGAAGGAGATACGCGCCTCCTCCGTCACGCTGGAGGTCACCGACGCCGCGACCGGCCAGGTCGTGCGCAGGACGCTGCCCATCGACTATGTGGAGACCGCCGCGGGGCTGCGCCTCATGGCCGAGGACGCCAACGGGAACCCGGCCCAGCTGGTCTTCTACTCCAGCTTCGGCCTCGGCAAGCTGCGCGACCTCACCGGCGGAGGGCCCGACAAGGACCCCTGCGGCGGGCACAGCCATTGAGCGCCGCCATCTGTTAATTATTGTACAACTTCCCCGGTAAAACGTCAAATTCTATTCTATTGGTATTCGCTGTTCTTGTGGAACATGACAAACGTTCCATACAAGCGTTACGTGTGGAAGGAGGCTGCTGCTTTGGAGACCGGAGCCGTGATAGTCGCGGCGGGCATGAGCTCGCGCATGGGCGATTTCAAGCCCATGCTCAGCATAGGGACGATGAGCATAGCCCGGCGCGTGGTGACCACGCTGCGCCAGGCGGGGGCGGGGCATGTCTGCGTCGTCACCGGCTACAGGGCGGACGAGCTCGAGCGCCATCTCGCGCGCAGCGGGGCGGTGTTCCTGCGCAACGAGGCTTACGCGACGACGCACATGTTCGACTCGGCGCTCATCGGCCTCGGGTATATGCGCTCGAAGTGTGAGCGCGTGCTCTTCACGCCCGTGGACATACCGCTCTTCACCTCCGCGACGGTGGAGGCGCTGCTCGCGAGCGGGGCGGAGCTGGCCTGCCCGGTCTGCGAGGGCAGGACGGGGCACCCGATACTGATGTCCGCCGCCGTGATTGACCGCGTACTGACCGACAGCGGCGAGGGCGGGCTGCAGGGGGCTCTCTCGCGCTGCGGCGTGCCCATGTCCCGGATAGAGGTCTCCGACCCCGGCATACTGCTCGACGCGGACACGCCCGAGGACTACGCGGAGCTGCTGGAGCTGCACAACAGCCAGCTGCTGCGCCCGGTGGTGGAGGTCTCCCTCGCGAGGCAGCAGAGGCTGCTCGACTGGCGGCTCGCCATGCTGCTGAGCCTGGTCGACGAGACGGGCTCCGTGCGCCGGGCCTGCGAGCGGATGCAGTATTCGCGCAGCGGCGGCTGGAACGCGATACGCCTGCTCGAGCGCGAGCTGGGCTGCGCGGTGGTGGAGAGCTCCCAGGGCGGCAGGCGCGGGGGCTGGAGCCGCCTCACGGAGCGCGGCAGGGCGCTGCTGAACGCCTATAACGAGTACACCCGCCGCGTGAGGCAGACCGCGGAGGAGCTCTTTGACGAGTACTTCCCGGAGCTGGTGGAGAGATGACGCGGCTCTATCTCATCCGCCACGCCGAGCCGGACTTCCCCGGCGGGGTGCGCAGGTGCCTGGGCAGGACGGACCTGCCGCTCGGCGAGCTGGGCCGCCTGCGCGCCGCGCTGCTGGCGCTGGAGCTGGAGGGGAAGGCGCGGCGGGTCTATACGAGCCCGCTCAGGCGCGCCGCGGAGACGGCGGCGGCGCTCTCGCCCTCGCCCCATGTGCTCGACGGGCTCGCGGAGCGGGACGCCGGAGAGTGGGACGGGCTCAGCTTTGAGGAAATACGCTCGCGCTGGCCGGAGCTCTGGGCCCGGCGCGGGGAGGATAAAAGCCTGCTCATGCCCGGCGCGGAGAGCGACTCGGCCGTGCTCGCGCGCTTTGCCCCCGCCATAGACGCGATACGCGGCGCGGGCGGTGTGAGCGCCGCCGTCAGCCACGCGGGGGCGATAGGCGCCTACCTCGCGAGCCTCGGCCTCGGAGAGGCGCGCGTGCCCTACGGCTCCTACACCGTGCTGGTGTGGGAGGGCGGGAGAGCCGCGGTTGAGGCGCTGGGCGTACAGCCGCGCCCGGAGCCGGACGAGAGGGCCTGCCTTGCGCTGCTGCGCGCGGCGGGGAACCCGGAGGGGGTCATAGCCCACTGCGCCGCGGTGTCGGCGCTGGCCGGGGACATAGCCGCCCGGCTGGGCATGGACGAGGCTCTCCTGCGCGCGGCGGGATACCTGCACGACATAGCGCGGCTGCTGCCGCGGCACCCTCAGACGGGCGCGGACTGGCTGGAGGCCCTGGGCTACGGAGATATAGCCGCCCTGATCCGCCCGCACCACGACCACGAGGGCGGCGAGCTCGACGAGGCCGCCGTGCTCTTCATCGCCGACAAGCTCCTGCTGGGAGACACGCGCTGCACCATAGCCGAGCGCTTCGCGGCCAGCGCGGACAAATGCAAAACGCCCGGGCAGCGCGCGGCGCACGAGCGCCGTTACCGCGCGGCCCGGAGAATAAGCGGCCTGCTTGAGGAAAGGGGTATTGAACTATGAGAAAGCTGCTGAAGCTGATGGCCGAACGCCTCGCCGCGGGCGAGGACCTGGTGCTGGTGACCGTTGTGGCCTCCAGCGGCGCGACGCCGCGCGGGGCCGGGGCGAGGATGCTCGTCGGCCGCGAGGGCCGGCTCTGCGGCACGATAGGCGGCGGCGCGGTGGAATACCGCTCGGAGCACATAGCCGCCGAGGTGCTCGCCTCCGGCCGGTCGCTGGAGCACGACTTCTCCCTCACGCGCGACGACGTGGAGAAGCTGGGCATGGTCTGCGGCGGGGCAGTCACCGTCGTCTTCCGCCACCTGCCGGCGCGCGACGACGGCGCGCTGGCCGTGGCCGCGCGGGCGGAGGAGCTATATGAGCGCGGCGAGAGCTTCTACCTCGTCTGCGGGCTGCAGCAGGACGGCGAGCTCTTTGTCACCACGCGCGGCGAGGCCCCGGAGTGGCTGCGCGAATACCTCACGCCGCGGCCGCGGCGCGTACAGGCCGAGGGACGCGACGTTTTCTGCGAGCAGCTGCTCAGCGCCGGGCGGGTCTATATCTTCGGCGGCGGGCACGTGGCCCAGGCGCTGGAGCCGGTGCTCACGAACGTCGGCTTCCGCTGCGTGGTGCTCGACGACCGGCCGGAGTTCACGCGCCGCGAGCTCTTCCCCACGGCCGAGGAGATAAAGCTCATAGACTTCGCGCACATCGCCGACTACGTCAGCGTCACGGGCGAGGACTACGTCTGCGTCATGACCCGCGGCCACGCCTACGACACGGTCGTGCAGGCCCAGCTGCTGCCGCTGCGGCCCTATTACCTCGGCGTCATCGGCTCGCGGCACAAGATTGCCGCCGTGCGCCGGGAGCTCACGGAGCGCTATGGCCTCAGCGAGGAGCTGCTCGCGCTGGTGACCACGCCCATCGGGCTCGATATCGGCGCGGAGACGCCGGCGGAGATTGCGGTATCCATCGCCGCGCAGATGATAATGGTGAGGCGGCAGAGCGGCCGCTGAGGCTGTTTGTTTTAGGCTTCTCCTTAAACTTAACCTATTCCCTGAGGGGCGCTTTCTTTTGCTGCGCCAAAAGAAAGCGTCCCTCAGACTCCCCGAAAGGAAAAGGCGCCTTTGCTGCCGGTCGGGGGATTGCGGTGCGGCGTGGTGCCGCGTGGTGACTTTTGGGCTTCTACCAACGCACTAACGCTGGATGCGGGACGCAACAGGGCGCTCAGCCGCGCCCGCCCGTTGCTGTACCATGCGGCTGTTGGGTGCAAATTTGCGGGGACGTAGTGGGGAGCGGCTGCAGCGTACCGGGGTGGCCTAGCTCGCCGCTTCGCGGCATCGCTACCGGGGTTGCTGGGGGGTGGTGCAAATCTGCGACGCCGTACCGGGGTGGCTGCCGGGCCCCGTCCCGCTGACCATTCCACCTTATAAACAATCACCGCTGCAACCCTACGTCCACAACCCAACGCCCACCGCTGTCAAACCACGTCCCGCACGCTCCAACCCCGCTCGCCGCTTGCGCGGCATCGCTTCCGGCCTTGCTATGGCCGTGGCTTCCGCCCACCTTGTAGGGCGCACCGTCCTCGGTGCGCCACAACCTCCCGGGTTTGCAACCACTCCCGGTTACGCAACCAACCGTAGGGGGCGTCCTCGACGCCCCCTACGGTTGGTACGTGACCGGGAGGCGTGAGCAAGCCCGGAAGCGATGCCGCGCAGCGGCGAGCGGGGGCACGTCGGTGCACCGCACCCGGCAGCAAGGCCGGAGCGATGCCGCGAAGCGGCGAGCGGGGTGTGAGCGTGCGGGACGTGGTTTGACAGCGGTGGGCGTTGGGTTGTGGACGCAGGGTTGGCAGCGGTGATTGTTTATAAGGTGGAATGGCAGCGGGACGGTACCTCCCAGCGAAGCCGGTACGACCCCGCAAATTTGCACCACCGCCAGCAACCCCAGTGCAAGCCGCGGAGCGGCGAGCTAGGGCGGTACGTTAGTTGCTTACGCTTGACTCCAGCGGGTAGCGTCCCGCAACCCCAGCCGCGACGTTGGCTCGCGGGCGGGCGCGGCCGAGCGCCCTGCTGCGTCCCGCAGCCAACGTTAGTGCGTTGGTAACCACGCTGCAAATCACCCCGCGGCACCACGCCGCACCGCAACCCCCCGACCGGCAGCCGCCAAAGCGCCTTTTCCTTTCGGGGAGTCTGAGGGACGCTTTCTTTTGGCGCAGCAAAAGAAAGCGTCCCTCAGGGAATAGGTCAGGTTAAGGAACCAGCCTAAAGAAAAAACCGCCAGCGTCGCCTGTTTATGCTTGCAATCTTAACCCCGTAGTGTTAAAATATGCGTTTGTGAAATCAAGCATACAGGTGATGGGATATGGACAAAGCACATCTGAGAAACGTGGCGATAATAGCGCATGTCGACCACGGCAAGACCACGCTTGTCGACGAGATGCTCAAGCAGGCCGGCGTGTTCCACGAGCACCAGGAGGTGGCGGAGCGCGTCATGGACTCGGGCGACCTCGAGCGCGAGCGCGGCATCACGATTCTCGCGAAGAACACCGCCGTGCGCTACGGCGACTACAAGATAAACATCGTCGACACCCCGGGCCACGCCGACTTCGGCGGCGAGGTGGAGCGCATACTCAAGATGGTCAACGGCGTCATACTGCTGGTCGACGCTGCCGAAGGCCCCATGCCGCAGACGAGGTTCGTCCTCTCCCGCGCGCTGGAGCTGGGCCACCGCGTCATACTCGTGCTCAACAAGATTGACCGCCCCGACCAGCGCATACACGAGGTCGTGGACGAGGTGCTCG
>CALWYR010000039.1 GCA_944385805.1 uncultured Oscillospiraceae bacterium | reverse complement strand
CTTCGCCACCGCCACGCGCCAGACCCCGCGCTTCGCCAAGCCCGGCCTGCCCGGCGAGGAGCACCGCGTGCTGCTCGAGCTCAAGCTGCTGGCCGACGTGGGCCTCGTGGGCTTCCCCAACGTGGGCAAGAGCACGCTCCTGAGCGTCGTCACCAACGCCCACCCCAAGATAGCTAACTACCACTTCACCACGCTCTTTCCCAACCTGGGCGTGGTCTATATCCGCGAAGGCGAGAGCTTCGTCATCGCCGACATCCCCGGCATCATCGAGGGCGCGAGCGAGGGAGCGGGCCTGGGCCACGATTTCCTCAGGCACATCGACCGCTGCCGCCTGCTCATCCACCTCGTCGACGTCTCCGGCAGCGAGGGGCGCGACCCCGTGGAGGACTTCGACGCTATCTGCGCCGAGCTCTCCGCCTGGAGCGGGGAGCTGGCCTCCCGTCCGCAGCTGGTGGCCGCCAACAAGTGCGACCTGCTCGGCGAGGACAGGACCAACCTCGAGCGTCTGCGCGAGCACGTCGAGGCGCGCGGCTGCAAGCTCTTTGAGCTCTCCGCCGCCACCACCCAGGGCGCGATGGAGCTCATGCGCGCCGCCCAGGCCGAGCTCGACCACCTGCCGCCCGTCACGGTCTTCGAGGCCGACTACGTCCCGCCCGAGCCGGAGCTGGGCTCGCCGGAGGACATCCGCATCGTCCGCGACGGCGGCACCTGGTACTGCGAGGGAGACTGGCTCAGCCGCCTTGTCGCGAGCATCAACTTCGGCGACTACGAGAGCCGCATGTACTTCGACCGCCGCCTGCGCCAGGCCGGCTTCTTCGACCGGCTAGAGGCCGAGGGCATCAGGGACGGCGACACGGTCAGCATCTACGACATCGAGTTTGAATACCAGAGCTGACGCAAGCCCCGGCCGGGCAGCCGCCCGGCCGGGGCCTTTTATATTCTTCACGGCCGCGATCGCGCCTCAGGCCTCGTCCGGGCGCGAGAGCGCGGCGCGCTTGCGCCGCAGTATCGCCGCCGCGAGCGCCCCCGCCAGCAGGCTGGTGAGGGGGAAGTTGAGCCAGACGCCCTCCAGCCCCAGCGGGTACAGCGCCGCCAGGAGCAGCAGCGGGAAGACGAGCGCGGTGGACACCGATATGAGCGAGGCGGCCAGCGGCATCTCCACGGCCAGCATATAGCTCTGCGTGGCGAAGGAGAACCAGCGCGTTATATAGGTGAGCGCAAAGAGGCGCAGGGCTCCCACGCTCATGGCCATCACCCCCGGCGCGGGGTCGGAGACAAAGAGCCGCGTTATGAGCTCCGGGAAGAGCGCCGTCAGCGCCGCCGAGGCCAGAGAGACCACGGCCGACGCCGTAAAGCAGCAGCTTTCGATAGCCCGCACGCGCGAGAAGCGCCTCGCGCCCCAGTTGAAGCCCACGGCGGGCTACAGCGAGTCACACATGCCGTAGAGCAGGGGCAGTATGAAGCCCTCGACATACATGAGGATGCCGTAGACGCTCACCGCCGTCTCGCCTCCCAGGCGCACGAGGATGGCGTTCATGACGATGCTGGTGACCCGCCCGGCGATGTTGTTGAGGAAGTTGGGGCTGCCGCAGCCGACTATCTCGCGTATCATAGCCGCGCTTAAGCGCGGGCGCGTAAATTTGAGCTGCGCCCGACCGCTCAGGAAGGGCACGAAGGCGATGAGCGCGCAGACGAGCATGCCCGCGCAGGTGGCGCAGGCCGCGCCCCAGATGCCGAAGCCCAGCACGCCGAGGAAAACGTACTCCAGCACGCCGCTGAGCGCGCTCATGAGGATATTGAGCCACATGCTGCCGCGGATATAGCCGCAGATGCGCAGGTAGTTGTCGACGGCGAAGACAATCGTTGTCAGAGGCGAACAGAGCGCGTAGACGCGCAGGTACTGCGCCGCCAGCACGGCGAATTCCCCCTCCGCGCCCATGGCGGCCATCAGGGCCGGCGCGAGCGCATACAGCAGCGCGCCCACCCCCGCGCCGGAGACGATAATCATGACGACGGAGCAGGTGAAGATGTTGTCCGCCTCACCCGCCTCCCCCCTGCCCAGGCTCACCGCGATGGGCACGGCGGAGCCGACGCCGATGAGGTCGGCGAGGGCAAAGTTGACGATTACAAAGGGCAGCGCGAGATTGAGCGCGGCGAAGGCCGTCTCTCCCAGGTAGTGGCCCACAAAGGCGCCGTCCAGCAGCTGATAGAGCGCCGAGGCCAGCATACTGACCGCGCCCGGCAGCGCGGCGATAAAAAACAGCTTCAGCGGCGGCGTTTTGGCAAACAGCGCCGCGGATCCGGTATCCATTTCCATCTCCTCCAAAGCGAAATAAAGCGCCCGGTTATCGAAAAATAACCGGGCGCACCCGACACCTTATCCGACCGTGTGTATTGCGATACACAGCCCTCCGGTGACCTTGTTTCCATTTGTCCGCGGACATTATACCCGCTAGTACGCCGAAAGTCAAGCCGCCGGCGCGCAGCGGCGAAGGCCGCCGCGGGCAAGCTCGCGCGAAGTGTGGTATAATTGCGAAGGACAGTATAATTTTTGAAAAAGTTCCGTATCTGATGTAGTATTCGCCGCTAAAAACGTAGTATACAGGTGAGGCCGGAAAGGAGGCGGTGGGATGACAGACGATGAAAAAATCATAGAAATGTTCTTTAACCGGTCGGAGCAGGCCATAAGGGAGCTGGACATCAAATACGGGAAGCTCTGCCGCAGGCTCTCTTATAACATCGTGAACGACAGGCGGGACGCGGAGGAGTGCGTCAACGACGCCTACCTGGGCGCATGGAACGCCATTCCCCCGGCGCGGCCCAACCCGCTGCTCAGCTACATCCTGAAAATCGTGCGGAACATTTCCCTCAATAGCTACTGGAGAAAGGAAGCCGCCAAGCGCGGCGGCGCATATACAATCGCGATTGAGGAAATTGAGTCCTGCATGGCCGACCCCAAGACAGTAGAGGCCGAAATCGAAGCCAGGGAGCTGGCCCGCGTCATCGGGGATTTTCTGGATACGCTGAGCCTCGAAAACCGCGTCATCTTCCTGCGGCGCTATTGGTTTGCCGACAGCTGCCGGGACATAGCCGGGCTCACAGGGCTTTCGGAGAAAAACGTCTCTGTCCGGCTGGCCCGCATCCGCGGGAAGCTGAAGCGGTATTTGATAGAAAGAGAGGTGCTCGTATGAACGCGAAGAGGTTTTCCGAGGCCATGGGCGAGCTTGACGGCAAGTATATTGACGAAGCGCTTTCTTACAACACGGCCGCAAGGCGCCATCGCCGTTTCCGCCGCGTATCCGTAGCGTTAACGGCCGCCGTTTTGACAATACTCCTGATGGGCACGGCGGTCGCCGGCGTGTTTGGTACGCAAATTGTGGAGTTCTTTACGTCGCACACTGAATCAGGCTACGATTTAGACGCCGCAATCGAGAAAGTACCGGCAGAGGAATTGTCCGGGTCCGTTCTTGAGGTCGGCGGCGTTATAGAGCGGCAGTTCAAAGACTATAAAGCCTATTACAGCTGGTATCCCGGAGAGTGGCAGTCGACTTTTTCAACACGGGATAAAGCCTGCGAATTCATTGGCTTTGACCAGCTAAAGCCAATAGGCTGGGATTTGGAGGAGCAGATAAGCACATTGAGTATTTTGGGGAATGAAAAGGGGCAAATCCTATCCCTGAATCTTGAAACCGCTTATGCCGTCAATGACATGAGAGCGCAGTTCATCTCGCGCGTTTATACTGAAAATTATGATGAGGAGCCTGTTCTCGGAATCCGCGACTCGGCTGGCGCTGAATTTGAGGAGTCGTACTATACGACTGACAGCAATATGCAGTGCCATATCATAAACACATCCGCCAGGGAGAGCGATTATCTGTGTCTTGACGGTTACGTTGTTGACGAAAGCGTTTTGTATAATCTCCATATTGCTTATAAGGAGGGTGATTCCGCCCGGGCAATGGAGCTAATGCGCCAATGGGCCGACTTGCTCTGATAGAATCGCATGGGAATAAACGCAGCCGGCTTTTGCGTCCGGCTGCGTTTTTACGCTCCGCACACTGTGAATTACGGGAAGCGGCGCAGAGCCCCTTCGCTTTATCCCACGTGCAGGTCTATGCAGTCGGCTATCGCCTCGACCTCAGCGGGCGTCATAAAGCTGGCGTGGATGCAAAAGCGGATGTCGCTGCTGTAATTCCTCCCCTCGTCGACGATAAACCGGCACTCCGCCGCAACCACGTCGTCCTTAGCCCGGATGAGGAACTCCGCGCCCGTGGAGCTGGTGTAGGTATATACGCTGTCGTATTCATCTTCCAGGACGTATTCCTGTCTCACCCCGAGATTCTTTACCCACAAATCGCCATAGTACTCCATGGTGAAGTTCGCTCCATCGCCAGCCTCGTAGCAGGCATTGTATGTCACGCCCTTTACGGCGCCGCGCTTATCCGAGATGATGTAAAAAAGCCACGGGGCGCTCACATGCTCGTACTTTTCCTCGATTGCGCTGTAGTCAATCTCAAATAGCTCCGCGGTATATGGGGCAAAGGCCTTTGGGTCAAACGCGATAAATTCGCGCTTGACCGCGCCGCTCGTGCTGTCATACACGTCGCGGATATACGGCTCCCCCTCGGCGCTTATCACCTCGAGCCCTGTCCATTCATACTCTCCGGCGCGCGTTGAACCGCCGATGTATTTGTCGTTGTCCCAGCTGCGCAGCTTGTTCCAGGCTGTACCCGCGCCGCCGCAGCGCTCGCCGACAGGTGTGCCGGTTCCCCAGCTGTCGCCGGCGTGTTCAACCGAGTATGACGAGGGCGCGTCGCCGCTTGTCACGGCGCTGTTTAGAAACTCCGCTTCGCTGAAGCGCTCCCCCGCGGGGACTACGCGGCGGTTGCTGAAATAGCCGGCGCAGGCGGCGCTCGCGCCCGTCGCCAGCAGTGCCGCGGCGACGGCGGAAGCTATTATCACGCGCGCGCACGCGGCGGCGCTTTTCACTCTGAGCCGCGATATTGACGGCGACGCGCGCCTTGGACTCCCGCGGCATCGTGACGCTCTCCACGGCCCTCTTTATTCTCTCGCTTGTCATTCTTGCTCCTTTCCCAGCTGGGCTTCCAGCAGCTCCCGGCCCTTTTTGAGCCGCATTTTCACGGCTGAGGGCGTGCGCCCTATCATCCGCGCAATCTCTCGCGTACCGTAGCCCTCGACGTAGTGCAGCAGCATGGTCTCGCGGTACTTTTCGGGCAGGCCCATCAGCGCGTCCAGTACGCCGGCGTCCTCGGGGTCAGCGCTCTCAACGCTGAGCTCGTCCAGCTCCGCCCGCGGGTGACGCCTAGCCTCGCGCAGGGTGTCCCGGCAGCGGTTCGCCGCGACGGTAAAGAGCCAGGCGCGCTCCCGGCCGGGGCCGTCAAACCGCGGCGCCCTCTCCATGTAGCGGAGCAGCGTATCCTGTACGGCGTCCTAGGCGTCGTGGCTGTTTTTCAGCATCACAAGGGCGAAGCGGTAGAGCGCGTCGGCATACTGCGCGACTATCCTCTCCGCCTCCGGCCGGCCCGGTGACCGCTCCATACAATTGCCTCCTTCACATATATAACGCCGCGGGAAGGGAAAAGGTCAATTTCAGGTACCGGGCTTATCGGAAAGCCCGGTGGGCCCCGGGAAAAGCAAGGGGGATTTCTTTCGCAAGGCGAAAGAAATCCCCCCGGGCAGCAAATTGAGTGATGTATGTTTTCAAGCGTAGAGCTCAACCAGCCGCCGCAGGATTTCTACGCATTTGTCCATGCCCTCGGCGGTGATGTGCTCGTTGGGGCCGTGGAAGGCGTAGCCGCCCGTGCCCAGATTCGGGCAGGGCAGGCCCTGCCAGGAGAGCAGCGCGCCGTCGGTGCCGCCGCGCACGGGCTGCTCGACAGGCTCCACGCCAGCGGCGCGCATGGCCCGGCGCGCGTTCTCGACGACCCAGGCGTGCTCGGGATAGAGCTTCTCGCGCATGTTGCGGTAGCCGGGCGTTATGCTGACGCTGACCGTGCCCTCGCCGTATCGCTCGTTGACAAGCCCGGCGGCCCGCTCCAGCGTCGCCTCGCGCGCCTTGAGCCCGGCGTAGTCGAAGTCGCGCAGGTTATAGCGCAGCTCGGCGCTCTCGCATGTGCCGTGGACGGAGACGAGATGGTAGAAGCCCTCCCGGCCCCCGGCGCCGCGCGGGGTCTCCAGCGGTGGCAGCAGGGCGTTGAACTCCATTGCCGCCAGCGCGGCGTTGACCATGATGCCTTTAGCCGTGCCGGTGTGGACGCTGACGCCGCGCAGCGAGACGCGCGCGGAGGAGGCGTTGAAGTTTTCGCTCGCGAGCTCGCCCACCGGCCCGCCGTCTACGGTGTAGGCTATGTCCGCGCCGAAGCGCCCGCTCTCGAAGCCCAGCACGCCGTTGCCGACCTCCTCGTCGGGCGTAAAGCAGACCGCCAGCGGTCCGTGCGGCGCGCCCTCGGCGGCCAGCTGCTCCAAAAGCGTCATGATCTCCGCGATGCCGGCCTTGTCGTCCGCGCCCAGCAGCGTGTCGCCCGAGGCGGTGATGAGCGTATGCCCGGCCATTTCCCTCAGCTCCGGGAAATCTTCGGGGCTGAGTACGCGCCCGCAGCCGAGCTCCACCTCTCCCCCGTCGTAGTTTTCAATCACGCGCGGCGCTACCCCCTCGCCGCAAAAGTCCGGCGCGGTGTCCATGTGCGCGATGAGGCCCAGGCAGCGTGCCGCCTCATGGCCGGGTGTCGCGGGGATGCGTGAGTATACATAACACTTATCCGAGCACTCGGTCTCATAGCCCAGCGCGCGCAGCTCCCCGACGAGAGCGCGGGCGAGCTCAATCTGGCCCGGCGTGCTCGGAGTGCTTTCAGCGCCCTCCGCGCTGGTGGTGGCGTACTTTACGTATTTTAAGAGGCGCTCATAGGCACGCACTTTGATCTCTCCTTTGTTTACATAATTTCTGCGAGCTTCCCTGTTCCGGCGGCGCTTGCGCCGCTCCGCGGCTTTAATCTTCGCTTTCCGAGCGATAACGCCGCCCGTGAGTCTGAGGGGGAATTCCCTCCGGCAGCGCCGAAGGAAATTCCCCCTCAGGAAAATGAGTATTAAGGATTACTCAACGGTCTCGACGGAGACGAACTTGAAGTTCGCGCCCTCGACGGCGGCCTTGAGGGCTTCGTCGGTGACGGTGGCGTCGCAGACGACGGACGCGGTGGCGTCCTCGTGGCTGGCCTCGGCGCTCTCGACGCCGGGCAGGGCCTCGAGGGTCCTCTTGAGACGGCCGGAGCAGCCGCCGCAGTGCA
>CALWYR010000038.1 GCA_944385805.1 uncultured Oscillospiraceae bacterium | reverse complement strand
GAGGATCTGCGTGGGGTGGAACTCGTCCGTGAGCCCGTTCCAGACCGGCACGGAGGCGTACTCGGCCAGCTCCTCGACGATGGCCTGGCCGAAGCCGCGGTACTCGATGCCGTCGAACATGCGCGAGAGCACCCGCGCCGTGTCCGCGATCGACTCCTTCTTCCCTATCTGCGAGCCGCTCGGGTCAAGGTAGACCGCGTGCATGCCCAGGTCGTGCGCCGCGACCTCGAAGGAGCAGCGCGTGCGGGTGGAGGTCTTCTCGAAGATGAGCGCCACGCTCTTGCCCTCGCAGAGCCGGTGTGGAACGCCGGCCTTCTTCTTCGCCTTCAGCTCGGCGGCGAGGTCGATGAGATGGGTTATCTCTTCCGGCGTGTAGTCCAGAAGCTTGAGGAAATCCCGGCCTTTGAGGTTCATTTTTTATCAGTCCTTTGTAAGAAATTTAAATATATTTCCGCGGCGCGGCAACTCCCCTTACAGGGGAGCCGAGGGGGTGGGCGGAGGCCTGCGGCGGGGCTTTTGATATGCGAGCAAATTATTCGCAGGCGGCCTTGATGACCGCCACGGCCTTTTCCACCAGCTCCATCGGGATATTGAGCGCGGGCAGGAGCCTCAGCTTGCCGTGGGCGGTGAGCGCGAGGACGCCGTTTTCGCGGCAGGCGGTCACCACCTCGTTGAGGGGCTTCGCCGTCTTGATGCCCAGCATGAGGCCGAGGCCGGCGACGCTCTCGACGCCGGGCGCGTCTTTGAGCTCGCTGACGATGTACTCGCTCTTTGCCCTGACGGAGGCGAGCAGCTCGTCGTCGATGCGGCCGAGGATATTCAGCGCCCCGGCGCAGACGGCGGGGTTGCCGCCGAAGGTGGAGCCGTGGCTGCCGGGCGTCATGGTGTCTTTGACCTTCTCGCCCATGAGGCAGGCGCCTATGGGCAGGCCGCCGCCGAGACCCTTGGCCGTGGTGAAGATGTCGGGGACGATGCCGAACTGCTGCCAGGCGTAGAGCGTGCCCGTGCGGCCGTTGCCGGTCTGCACCTCGTCGCAGACCATGAGGATGTCATGCTTCTCACAGAGCTCCTTTATGCACTGCACGAAGTCATAGTCAAGCGGCAGCACGCCGCCCTCGCCCTGCACCAGCTCGAACATGATGGCGGCGATGGAGCTGTCGCCCTCGACCAGCGCGCGCAGGGCCTCGCAGTTGTTGGCCTCGGCGTAGAGGAAGCCGGGCGTGAGCGGCTGGAAGTCCGCATGGTACTCGTCCTGGCCTGTGGCGGCGAGGGTGGTTATGGTGCGGCCGTGGAAGCTGTTCTTGAGCGTCACTATCTTATAGCGCTCCGCCGCGCCGTACTTGTCGGCGGCGTATTTGCGCGCGCATTTTATGGCGCACTCGTTGGCCTCGGCGCCGGAGTTGGCGAAGAAGACCTTCTCCATGCCCGTGCGCTCACAGAGCCGCTCGGCGAGCAGCGCGCCGGGCTCGGTGAAGTATAGGTTGGAGCTGTGCTGTATCTTCCCCAGCTGGGCGGTGACGGCGGAAATCCACTCGCTGTCGGCTATGCCGAAGGCGTTGACGGCGATGCCGCTGCCCATGTCTATGTACTCCTTCCCGTCCTCGTCATAGACGAGCGAGCCGCTGCCGTGCGTGAGCACGACGGGGAAGCGGGCGTAGGTACCGGCTATATAGGTCTTGTCAAGCTCTTTTACGTTCATTTCTTCTCCCCCACCATCATGGTGCCGCTGCCCTCGTCGGTGAGCATCTCCAGCAGTATCGAGTGCGGGACCCTGCCGTCGAGGATGAATACCTTGTGTACGCCGCAGAGGAGGGCCTCTATGCAGCTCTCCACCTTGGGGATCATGCCGCCGGAGATAACGCCGCGCCGGAAGAGCTCGGTGGCCTCGTTGATGTCGGCCACGTGGACAAGGCTCGCGGGGTCGGCGGGGTCGAGCATGATGCCGGGCACGTCCGTCATGGAGATGAGGCACTCAGCGCCCATAGCGCCGGAAATCTGCGCAGCCATGGTGTCGGCGTTGATGTTGTAGACGTTCCCCTGCCCGTCGCAGCCGACGGAGCTTATGACTGGGATGTATCCCTTTTCAATGAGGTCGGAGATGGGCTGGGTGTTGACATGGGTTATCTCGCCCACGTAGCCGAGCTCGGCGCTCTTGGCTCTGGCCTCGACCATGCGGCCGTCTATGCCGCAGATACCCATGGCCCTGCCGCCGGTGGCCTCGATGAGGTTGACGAGGCTCTTGCCCACCTTGCCGGCGAGCACCATCTGCGCTATCTCCGCCGTCTCCCTGTCCGTGACGCGCAGGCCGTTGACGAATTTGCTCTCCACGCCCATCTTCGTCATGACCTCGCTGATGTCCGGCCCGCCGCCGTGGACGAGCACCACGCGCACGCCCACGAGCTGCAGGAGCACTATGTCCTCCATGACCTTGGCCTTGAGCTCCTCGTTTTCCATGGCGTGGCCGCCGTACTTGATGACGACGACGCGGTTCCAGTACTGCTGTATGTATGGCAGGGCCTGTACCAGCACCTGCGCCCTGTCGGCCTTGTTGATGTATGCGTCCATGTTTCTCCCCCCTCAGGTGCGGTAGTCGCCGTTTATCTTCACGTATTCGTAGGTGAGGTCGCAGCCCCAGGCCTCCGCCTGGGCGTCCCCGTCGCTGAGGGAGACGAGGATGTATATCTCCTTTTCGCTCAGCACCTTCGCGGCCAGCTCCTCGGAGAAGTCCACGCCCGCGCCGTTTTCGCAGACCGTGACCTCGCCGGCGGCGGACTTGAAGCTCACGCCGACCTTCGTTATATCCACATCCGCGCCGCAGTAGCCTATGGCGCAGAGCACGCGGCCCCAGTTGGCGTCCTCGCCGAACACCGCGGCCTTGAGGAGCGCCGAGCCCACGACGGCCTTAGCGGCCGCGCGCGCGTCGGCGAGCGTCTTCGCGCCGGTGACGACGCAGTCTAAAAGCTTTGTCGCGCCCTCGCCGTCGCCCGCTATCTGGCGGCTGAGCCAGACGGTCAGCGTGTGCAGCGCCTCGCAGAAGGCTGCGTAGTCGGCTCCCTCGGAGACTATCTCGGCGTTGCCCGCCATGCCGTTGGACATAATGGCGACCATGTCGTTTGTCGAGGTATCGCCGTCCACGGTGACCATGTTGAAGGTGCCGGGGATGTCCTCGCCGAGCGCCTTCGCGAGCATCTTGGGGCTGATGGCGCAGTCGGAGGTGATGAAGCCGAGCATGGTGGCCATGTTGGGACAGATCATGCCGCTGCCCTTGGCCATGCAGCCCATGCGGCACTCCACGCCGCCCACGCTGAAGCTAACCGCCCGCTCCTTGCTGTGCGTGTCCGTGGTCATTATCGCCTCGGCGGCGGGGGCGCTGTCCGCGCCCAGGGCCTTCACGAGCTCGGGTATACCGCGCTCAAAGGGCTCCATGCTCATGGCCTGGCCTATGACGCCCGTGGAGGCGACTATGACGTCCTCCGGCGCTATGCCGAGCTCCGCGGCGAGCAGCTCGCAGGTGGTCTCGGCGATGTACTCGCCGTTGGCGTTGCAGGTGTTGGCGTTGCCGCTGTTGCAGATTATCGCCTGGGCGAGCCCGTCGGCTAGGTGCTTTTTCGTCACCGCGAGCGGCGCGCCCTTGACGAGGTTCTGAGTATAGACCGCCGCCGCGCTGGCGGGCTTCTGAGAATATATGAGCGCGAGGTCGCGCTTGGAGCGGCTCCTGCGCACGCCGCAGTGGACGCCCGCCGCCGTGTAGCCGCGCGGCGCGCAGACGCCGCCGGGGATGAATTCAATCATGTTCCTTCCTCCTTAGAGCACCAGGCCCGCCGTCTCGTCCGCGCCGAGCATGAGGTTGATGCACTGCACGGCCGCGCCCGAGGCGCCCTTGCCCAGATTGTCAAAGCGCGAGCAGAGCAGCATCCGCTCGTCGTTCCCGCAGGCCGTGACCTCCATCGCGTCCGTGCCCGCGAGGGTGTTGGAGGCGATGAAGCCCGCCTCGTCCATGGCCTCGACGTATCTGACCACGGGCCCGGAAAACTTCTTTTTGTAGCAGGCCTTAACGTCCGCGAGGGTATAGCCGGGATTGAGCTGCCGGGCGAAGAGCGGCACCGTGACGAGCATGCCGCTATAGTAGTCCGCGACTATGGGGCAGAAGACCGGGTAGCTCTCGAGCCCCGAAATGCCCGCCATCTCGGGCAGGTGCTTGTGGCTCTGCGTAAGGCCGTACTCGCGCGGGGAGCCGAAGGCGGCGGGCCGCCCGGCGGCCTCGTACTCGGCTATCATGCCCTTGCCGCCGCCGGAGTAGCCGGTCAGCGAGTGGCAGCTCAGAAGCGCCGACTTAGGCAGTATGCCGGCCTCTATGAGCGGCTGCACGAGCACAATGAAGCCGCCGGCGTGGCAGCCGGGGCTGGCCACGCGCTTGCCGGAAATTATCGCCTCGCGGCGCTCGGGGCTGAGCTCGGGGAAGCCGTAGGCCCAGCCGGGCGCGACGCGGTGGGCGGTGGAGGTGTCCACCACGCGGACGGCGGGATTGTCTATCATCGCGACGCTCTCGCGGCTGGCCGCGTCGGGCAGGCAGAGCACGGCGAGCTCGCAGGAGTTGAGCATCTCGCGGCGCTTTTCCGTATCCTTCCTCGCCTCTCCCTCGAGCACCGTGACCTCGAGGTCGTCCCTTCCCTCGAGCCGGGAGCGTATACGCAGCCCGGCGGTGCCGGCGCTGCCGTCTATGAACACCTTAGTCATTTGTGATCCCCCTCAAATACTCCAGCTGGGCCGGTATGTTGACCGGCGCGGCCCCGCCCGCGCTCACTCGCTTGGCGACGCAGGTCTGAAGCGAGATCTCGTCGTAGAGGTCGGCCTCGAAGGCCTCGGAGTACGATTTATATTCCTCAAGCGTAAGCTCCTCCAGCGTCTTCCCGCCCGCCGCGCAGTCGGCCACGATCCGTCCCGTGAGCTTGTAGGCCGTGCGGAAGGGCACGCCCTTCTTGGCGAGGTAGTCGGCGAGGTCGGTGGCGTTGATGAAGCCGCCCTTCGCCGCGGAGAGCATATTCTCCGCGTTCACCTTCATCGTCGCTATCATCGGCGCGAAGACGGCGAGGCAGAGCTTCGCGGTGTCGAAGGCGTCGAAGACGGCCTCCTTGTCCTCCTGCATGTCCTTGTTGTAGGCGAGCGGGAGGCCCTTGAGCATGACGAGCAGGGTCGTGAGGTCGCCGTAGACACGGCCCGTCTTGCCGCGCACGAGCTCGGCCATGTCCGGGTTCTTCTTCTGCGGCATTATCGAGCTGCCGGTCGTAAACCGGTCGGAGAGCTCGATAAATTTGAACTCCCAGCTCGACCAGAGTATGAGCTCCTCGGAAAGCCTCGAGAGGTGCATCATGAGCACGCTCAGCGCCGCGCAGAGCTCGACGCAGTAGTCGCGGTCGCTCACGCCGTCCATGCTGTTGAGGCAGTACCCGCCGAAGCCCAGCTCCGCGGCGGTCATGGCGCGGTCGATGGGATGCGTCGTCCCGGCGAGGGCGGCGCTGCCGAGCGGGCAGGCGCTCATCATGCGCGCCTTCGCGTCGTTTATGCGGCCTATATCGCGCGCGAGCATCATGCCGTAGGCCAGCAGATGGTGCGCGAGCGTGACGGGCTGCGCGCGCTGCAAATGCGTGTAGCCGGGCATTATCGTGCCCTGATTGGCCTCCGCCACGTGGCAGAGGGCGCTTATGACGTCCTTTATGAGCGCGGCGGTCTTCTCGCACTCGCCCTTGAGATAGAGCCGCGTGTCGAGCGCGACCTGGTCGTTGCGGCTGCGCGCGGTGTGGAGCTTTTTGCCCACGTCGCCGAGCCGCGCGGTGAGCTCCGCCTCGACGAAGGAGTGGATGTCCTCGGCGGCGGGGTCTATCTCCAGCGCGCCGGAGTCGAGGTCGGCGAGGATGCCGCCCAGGCCCTCGATGAGCCGCGCTCCCTCGTCGGGCGAAATTATCCCGCGCCTTGCGAGCATACCCGCGTGGGCGACGCTGCCGGCGATGTCCTCCTTATACATGCGGGAGTCTGTGCCGATGCTGCTGTTGAGCTTGTCGGCGTATTCGTCCAGCGCGCCCGCGCTGCGTCCCGTCCATATCTTCTCCATGCTCCCACTCCCCAAAATCGCAAGCGTGGGGCGGGTATCCCGCCCCAGCCGCCTATTTTATTACTTGTTGTTCTTCGCGTCAACCTGTGCCTGGACTTTTATCGGCAGTCCGTAGAGGTTGATGAAGCCCGCGCTGTCGGCCTGGTTATAGACGTGGTCCTCGCCGAAGGTGGCGATCTCCTCGCTGTAGAGGCTCCAGTCGCTCCAGGCGCCGGCCTTGATTATATTGCCCTTGTAGAGCTTGAGCTTGACCGTGCCGGTGACGTGCTCCTGCGTCACGTCCACGAAGGCGGCGAGCGCCTCGCGCAGCGGGGTGTACCACTGGCCGTTGTAGACCAGCTCGCCGTAGGTAATCGCGAGCTTCTGCTTCTCGTGCAGGGTCATCTTGTCGAGGCAGAGCGTCTCGAGGTATTCGTGCGCGGCGTAGAGTATCGTGCCGCCCGGGGTCTCATAGACGCCGCGGCACTTCATGCCGACGAGCCTGTTTTCAACGATGTCGAGCAGGCCGATGCCGTTGGCCCCGCCCAGCTCGTTGAGCTTGAGGATAATCTCCTTGGCGCTGAGCTTCTCGCCGTCGAGAGCTACGGGCACGCCCTTTTCAAACTCGAGCGTGATATAGGTGGGCTCGTCCGGCGCGTCAAGCGGGGAGACGCCCATCTCGAGGAAGCCCTTCTTCTCGTAGAGCGGCTCGTTGCCCGCGTCCTCGAGGTCGAGGCCCTCGTGGCTGAGGTGCCAGAGGTTCTTGTCCTTGGAGTAGTTGGTCTCGCGGTTTATCTTCAGAGGCACGTTGTGCGCCTCGGCATAGGCTATCTCCTCCTCGCGGGACTTGATGCTCCACTCGCGCCAGGGGGCAATCACGGGCATGTCGGGCACGAAGTGCTTGAGCGTGAGCTCAAACCTCACCTGGTCGTTGCCCTTGCCGGTGCAGCCGTGGCAGATGGCGTCCGCGCCCTCCTTGACGGCGATCTCGGCGAGACGCTTGGCGATTGGCGGCCTCGCGAGGCTGGTGCCGAGCAGGTAGTCCTCGTACTTCGCGCCGGCCTTCATCGCCGGTATCACGAAGTCGTCGACGAACTCGTCGGTGATGTCCTCGACATAGAGCTTGCTGGCGCCGGAGTTGATGGCCTTCTGCTCCACTCCCTCGAGCTCGTCGGCCTGGCCGACGTTGCCGGAGACGGCGATGACCTCGCAATTATTATAATTCTCCTTCAGCCAGGGGATAATGACGGAGGTGTCAAGGCCGCCGCTGTAGGCGAGAACGACTTTCTTTATATCAGTTTTATTCATTTTAAAGCCTCCAGTATGCGAAGTGCCGCTTGGTTTATGCGTTGATTATAATACTATCTGCATAATTATGCAAGAGCTTTTCGCACTTTCGTCAGGCCGTACAATCGGCGCGCCGCACCGGGGCTTTCTCTGTGCTATATGCCAGTTATATGCAATATTACAGTGTATTTATACCGCACAGCCAGTGCTCCTGCGAGCTTGAAAGGAATTCGCCGCGCTTTTTGCGGAAGCGCTCGGAGTATTCGCTCACGCGGCCGGCGCCGGAGACGAGCGGGTCTGTATACCGGCGCTTTGCATATATTCTCCGCCAGCCGGCCTCCGACCCGGGGGCCCCGGCGGCAAGTACGCTTGCAGTTTCAGCGCTCATGCGCTATACTATTGCGCGGAGCGCCCGGCGCTCCTTGAGTTTGCCATTTTGTAATGAAGGGAGGCGCCGCGCTTGTCCAGGAAGAACAACGGCTCGCTGTGGGGCGCTTCGGTGCTGCGCCGGCGCGGCTGGACGGATGAGATGATGCGCTCGCTGCTGCCCAAGCCGGGCTATCTGCGCGCGCATGGCATGCCGTACGCCATCCGCGTCTGGCCCAAGAAGACGGTGCTCGAGGCCGAGGCCGGCGAGGAATTCAAGCGGCGGCGCAGCGAGGCGAGGCGGGCCGCCTCGGCGGCCGTCCGCGCCACGGATTCCAGGGCCGCCGCCGAGTTTCTGGCCCGCGCCTGGGAGGGCTCGGAGCGCGCGGAGGACGAGGCCTGGCTGCTGGCGAAGCTCTATCACCGCGGCATCCTCTCGCGCCTGACGGCCGCGGCCAAGCTGAAGCGCTTTGTGCCGGCGCAGGCGCTCTCGACCATCGACGAGTTCCTGGCGCTGCGGCGGAACTGTGACTGCGCGCATCTCACGGAGAAGCTGCGCAGCCTCCTGCGCGCGCTGCTCTGGCTGGGCGCTAACACCTCCCACGCCGCGGCGGAGAAGCTCGCCGAGGGCTATGCCGCCGCGCTGCACGGCTGCGCCCTGGCGGTGCTCACGGACTTCGCCGGCCGCCACCCGGAGGCGGAGACGGCGGCCTTCCTCGGCGCCGAGGGCTTCCCCTGCGCGCAGCTGGTGACGGAGGGCATAGACTCCGTCTGGTCGGTCTGGTATGTGCCCCGCGCCATACGCACCAGCCTCTCGCTGCTCACCGCGCTCAACCCCAAGGACGAGTATCCCGCCGCGCGCGCCATGCGCCGCCACTTCGTGCTGCACCTGGGCGGGACCAACACCGGCAAGACCTACGCCGGGCTCAAGGAGCTGATGCTCGCCCCCACGGGCGTGTACCTCGCCCCGCTGCGCCTGCTGGCGCTGGAGGCGCAGGAGACGATGCTCGACGCGCGCATAGACTGCTCCCTCTCCACCGGCGAGGAGGAGGACAGGCGCGCCTATGACACCCACCTCGCCGCCACGGCGGAAAAGCTGCCCATAGACCGGCGCTTCGCCGTGGCCGTGATAGACGAGTGCCAGATGATAGCCGACCCCAAGCGCGGCGACGCCTGGACGCGCGCCATACTCGGCGTGCTCGCCCCGGAGATACACCTCTGCGCCGCGCCGGAGGCGAAGCAGATACTGCTGCGTCTCATCGAGAGCTGCGGCGACAGCTATGAGATAGTCGTCCACGAGCGCACCACGCCGCTCATCTGCATGTCCCACACCACCGACTACACGCGCGTGCAGCCGGGCGACGCGCTCATAACCTTCTCCAAGGTGGGCGTGCTCAGCGTGGCGGAGGACCTGCGCGCGAGCGGCAAGGAGCCGGCCATCATCTACGGCGCGCTGCCCTACTCCACCCGCCGCCGGCAGATGGAGGGCTTCCTCAACGGGGACATGGAGTACATCGTCTCCACCGACGCCATCGGCATGGGGCTCAACCTGCCGATAAGGCGCGTGATATTCATGGAGACGGAGAAGTTTGACGGCGTCGAACGCCGCGCACTCAAGCCAGAGGAGATAAAGCAGATAGCCGGTCGCGCCGGGCGGCGGGGCATGTACCCGCGCGGCTACGCGGGCGCGACGGAGAACCTGGCCCTCATCCGCGCGGGGCTGGAGGCGGTGGTGCCGCCCATACAGGAGGCGGTGGTTGGCTTCTCCGAGCTGGTGCTGGATGTGGACTTCGACCTGCTCGAGGTGCTCAGCGAGTGGAACAAGCTGCCTACCGTGGAGCCCTACCGCAAGCTGGACATCACGCGCTACATCTCCATCATCTCCAAGCTGCGCGAGCAGGGCTTCGTCCTCACGAAGGAGCAGGAGCTGCGCGCGGCCAACATCCCCTTCGACGAGAACGAGGACGCGCTGCGCGAGCTCTTTTTCGGCTTCATGCGCCGCTATCTCGCCGGCGAGGAGATAGGGATGCCCGCCCTGGCCTCAGAACAGCCCACGCTGCCGGAGGTGGAACAGTATTACCGCAAGCTCGACCTCTAATTCTACTTCTCCAAGACCTTTGAGTGCGAGGTGGACGAGGACGCGCTCTATGAGACGCGCGAGCGGGTGGCCGCTGAGATAAACGAGATACTGCTCCACCGGCTCAGGAACAACATCCGCTTCTGCGAGCGCTGCGGGCGCAGCCTGCCGCTGCACCACCGGGGGCGGCTGTGCGACGACTGCTACCGCCGCATGCGCCGCCGCAGGGAGGGGACTCATTGACTTTAGCGCCCCGCTGCCTTATAATAGGCGGCGACTGTCAGGGCCTCCTGACGCTTATCTACGCAAATGAAGGTGCTTCAACACATGGACAAGCCAAAATATAAATATGGCTGGGCGCTGCTGACCGCCGCCGGCTGCGCCGCCGCGGCGCTCATAATGGGCCTCACCGTCTACAGCTCGGACGACTACTGGTACTCCACCTTCATGGACGGCGGCTTCGCGCGCTGGCTGGAGCTGATGCGCTACCACTACGAGAGCTTCAACGGGCGCATGCTGGTTCACGCCGCCGCCCAGCTCATACTCCACTTCGGCACCTGGTTCTTCGCCGCCGTGGGGACGGCTGTCTGCCTCTGGATCCCCCTCGCCGCCGCGAGGGCGTCGCAGTCCCCGGCGCTGCCGGCCGCCGCGCTCTTCATGGTCGGGCTCATGCTCATGCCTCTGGGTATGCTCGCCCGCTGCCTCACCTGGATAAGCGCTTTCTGCAACTACGCCCTGCCGACAGCCATGATAATGGGCGAGATCCTGCTCCTCAACCGCGACGGGGAAAGGCGCCGGGCCCTCAGCTGCCTGAGCGCCGTGCTCGTGTGCTTCACCTGCGGGGCCACGACGGAGCAGTCGGGGCTGCTCGCCGTCTGCGTCGCGCTCTTTTATCTCGCGGTGAGGCTGTTCACGCGCCCCCGGCTCTGCCTCGCGCCGCTGCTGGGCGTCCTGAGCGCCGCGGCGGGCGTCGTGACCATCTTCCTCTCCCCCGCCACGCGCACCCGCCTGGACGCGGAGAGCGCCGCGGACACGCTCGCCGAGTGGTTCGGGCACCTCGTGGACCACTTTGTGGAATACGCGGGTATTTTAAACACCGGGCGCACCATCGCCGCGCTGCTCGCGCTCTTCTTCATCGCCGCCGCGCTGGGCCTGCGCCGCTCGGGGGCGAAAACCCCCGTGTGGATACCCTTCCTGATTGCCGCCGTGCTGCCTCCCGCCACGCTCTTCACCGCGGGGGACACGCGCGCGTGGCTCTATCTCGCGGTCTTCGCGCTGCTGCTCGTCTGCGCCATAGCGCTGCTCTGCCGCGGGCGGCGGGCCGAGTGCCTGCTCACGCTCTGCGCGGTCGGCTCCGTCGTGGTCATGCTGCCCACCAACACGGGCGGCGAGCGCGTGATGCTGCCCTTCTATCTCTACATCCTCACGGCCGCCGCGCTCATGGCCGGGCGCGAGCTCATCGAGCGCCCCGCCCTGGGCCTGGCCGCAGCCGCCATAGCGCTGGCGGGCATGATAGCCTACCGCGTGCCGGTCTACGAGGGCTTCCTCTGCAACTACCGCATCGAACAGCGCAACCGGGAGTACGTCGAGGAGGCGAAGGAGACGGGCGTCCTCTACTACGACATGGATTACGACCTCGTCTACACGCACACCAAGGCCTACGCCGACGGCTACTTCTACGACACCTGGTTCGAGTCCACCGGCCTCGACCGCGATACCACCAAGGTCTACTTTCTCAGCGAGGGGCGGCCGGCCGTCTATGTAAACGGCGAGCGGCTCACCTCCCCCGCCCTGGCGGGCTCCCAAGGCCAGAACATGCTGCCCCTGCGCGGCATAGTCGAGGGCCTCGGCGGCACGGTTGACACCGTGGACGGCGGCATATCCGTCAGCCTCGCCGGGAGGGCTTACTCTATCACCTACCCGAGCTGGAACGCGGCGCTCATAAGCTGGCCCGGCGGCCTCGAGGTCGAGCGCCACCTCAACTACTTCCAGACCCTGCTCGACGAGCGTGCCTTCACGGACGCCTTCGGCCTGACAGTGACCGCCTCCGCCGACGGCAGCGCGCTCCAGGTCTCCTTCTGAGCCCCATTCAATATCTGCGCTCCACCCGGGGGCGCTCTCTCCGAGCATCAGAGGGAGCGCCCCCGGGAGCGTTTCAAGGCGCGCAGCCAGAACAAAGCCCGCGGGAAAGGGCGCAAAGCTGTTGACACCGCGTCAGGGCCGTGCTAAACTAATACCGCTGACAGTGTGTCAGCTAATCGCAGTTATCAGGAGGCGCAACCGCCATGAGCAAGACACTGGTAGCCTATTTCTCCGCGAGCGGCTCCACCGCCGCCGCCGCCCGCGCCGCGGCCGAGGCCGTGGGCGCGGAGCTCTTTGAAATCCGCCCCGCGACGCCCTACACGCGCGCCGACCTCAACTGGAACGACAGCTCCAGCCGCAGCTCCGTTGAGATGAACGACCCCGCCAGCCGCCCCGCCATCGCCGGCGCGCTGCCCGACATGGCTCAGTACGACACCGTCCTGCTCGGCTTCCCCATTTGGTGGTATGTCGAGCCGCGCATTATCGACGCCTTTATCGACGCCTGCGGCCTCGCGGGCAAGCGCGTCGCGCCCTTCGCCACCTCCGGCGGCAGCGGCATCTCCAACGCCGAGAGGCGTCTCAGGGAGCTCTATCCTGAGGTCAGCTGGCTCCCGGGCAAGCTGCTGCGCCGCGGCGACGCCGCCGGCTGGGCCAAATCCGTTGTAAAATAACATCCAAGGAGGTCAACACATGAAGTCCAAGGTCTATTTCACCCGCACCATCACCCCCGAGAAGGTCTGCGAGGCCTATCACAAGCTGGGCGTCAGCCTGCCCGGCAAGGTCGCCGTCAAGATTCACACCGGCGAGCAGGGCAACCAGAACTACATGCCGCCCGAGTTCTGGAAGCCGATGATTGACGAGATTGGCGGCACTGTCTGCGAGACCAACACCGCCTACGGCGACGCTTCCGCCGGCGTGCGCGACCACACCGACACGCACCTCAAGCTCATAGAGGAGCACGGCTGGAGCAAGTACTTCACCGTCGACCTCATGGACATAGAGGAGCCCGACCTCTTCTGGCCCATCCCCGACGGCAAGGTGCTCAAGGAGAACCGCGTCCCCAACCACATCACCCGCTACGACTCCATGCTCGTCCTCGCCCATTTCAAGGGCCACCCCATGGGCGGCTACGGCGGCGCGCTCAAGCAGCTCGCGATTGGCTGCGCCTCCGCCAAGGGCAAGGCGCTGATACACTCCGCCGGCCTCACCACCGACCGCTTTGAGTGCTGGGAAAAGCACGCCAGCACCACCCTCTTCCCCGAGGCCATGGCCGACGCCGCCAGCAGCATCTACCGCCACTTCGAGGGCAAAATCGCCTTCGTCAACGTGATGAAGAACCTCTCCGTCGACTGCGACTGCGTCGCCCAGGCCGAGGACCCCTGCATGGCCGACATCGGCATCCTCTCCTCCCTCGACCCCGTGGCCATCGACCGCGCGTGCATGGATCTCGTGCTCGCCTCCGACGACCCGGGCAAGGAGCACTTCATGGAGCGCGTCAACTCCCGCAACGGCATCCACACCATCGAGGCCGCCGCGGCCCTGGGCTTTGGCAGCGAGGACTACGAGCTCATAGAGTTCTGAGCGCCGGTTCCGGGCCCGATGGAAGGAGGTCTCAAAATGCCCGCTTGTTCCGACGAGCTGGCGCGCCGCCGCCGCGACGAGATAATAAGCGCCTGCGCCGGGCTCTATGACACGATGAGCTTCAAGGACATAACGCTCAAGGAGATTGGCGAGCGCACCTCGTTCACCAGGACGTCGATATACAACTACTTTCACACCAAGGAGGAGATTTTCCTCGCCCTCTTCCGCCGCGAGTACGAGTGCTGGGCCGCCGACCTTGACGCCCTGGCGGAGGGCGGCGGGGCCTCCGGGGCCGCCGGCTTCGCCGACGCGCTCGCCCGCACCGTGGAGCGCCGCGGGCGGCTGCTCAAGCTCATGAGCGTCAACCTCTACGACATGGAGGGCAACAGCCCGCTCGAGAGCCTGGTGGCCTTCAAGCGCAGCTACGCCGCCTGCCTCGCCGCGCTCGAGCGCTGCCTGTACAGCTTCTTCCCCGGCATGGGCGAGGAGGACGCGCGGGGCTTCATCTACGCCTTCCTCCCCTTTCTCTTCGGCGTCTACCCATACACCGTGCTCACCGACAAGCAGCGCGAGGCGATGGAGCTCGCCGGCGTCGACTACCCCGAGCTGAGCGTCTACGGCCTCACCCGCTCCTTCGTGCTCAGGCTGCTGGGCCGGGGAGACGGTTAAGGCTGTGTAAAATACCACCTTTCTCGCGCAGAAAGGTGGTATTTCGCGCATTTTGTGCTTGTACACAGTGGATAATATGTTATAATATGTTGCAGTAACGCCGCGCCGGCGCCGCCGGGAGGCGTACATGGGGGTGACGCAGCTTGGAAATACATCTGACCGAGCGCTCCGCTGCCGAGTATGACTACATCAGCTCGGGCGAGATGACGCCGGAAATGGCATCCAGCTACCTGCTGGAGGGGCGCATTACGCTGCGCTCGTTCGGGGAGACACTGCGCGACTACTACCCCTACCCCGACCTCCAGCCGCGCCTTACCGACGCGCTGGCGGCCTACGAGCCGGAGACCGACCGAGATTCCGTGGCGCGCAAGGTGCGCGGCTGGCTGAACGGCGCGGGCGCCCCGGCCCGGCGCGAGGAGGTTTTCCGCATCGGCTTCGCCCTCGACCTCAGCGAGGCGCAGGTGAGCTCCCTGCTGGGCCAGTGCACCGGCTACGGCATCCACTACCGCGAGCCTCGCGACGTGATTTACTCCTGGTTCCTGCGCAACGACCGCACTCTCGAGGAGGCCAAGGCCTTCTACGCCTCCCTGCCGCCGTTGACGCACCCCGACGAATACGTACCGGAAAAGGGCCTGCACCTCACGCGCGAGCTGCAGAACGTCTTCCACAGCCCCACAACGCCGGAGGAGCTGCGCGAGGCCTATATCGCGAACCAGGACAAGTTCGGCAGGCTGCACCTGCGCGCCTATCAGTATTTTGAGAAGTACATGTCCATCCTCACCCGCCCCGGCGACGACGGCGAGAGCAGCTATTCGCTGGAGACCGTCATGCAGCTGTATCTCTCGCTGCACATGCCCTCGGGCCGCAGCCGCAGCGGCTACGGCGTGGTGCAGAAGCTCATCAAGCGCAACTGGCCCAACGTCACCTCGCTCAAGAACATCCGCGCCCACCGGGAGGATGTGCCGCGCAAGCTGCTGCTGCTTCTCTACGTCATAACCGAGAACTTGGTCGACGACGAGTACAGCGAGCTCGACGAGGACTATCTCAGCGTGCGGGAGCGGCTGGAGAACCACTGGTGGGTGCTCAACGCCATCCTCCTCGACTGCGGCATGTCGCCGCTCGACCCGCGCAACGCCACCGACTGGCTCGTGCTGTACGCCCTCACCGCCGACGGCGACGAGAGCATGAGCGAGCGCATGGAGCATGTGATAGAGCACCTTTTCGCCGATGTAATATAACCCGTCGGGGCGCCTCCATTCAGGAGGCGCCCCTCAGCTTTCGCGAAACGCCCGCCGGACCCGCGGCCGCGGGCCTTATTTTAAAATTTTGAAACCCGGCCGCGCCGAGCGCCGTATATAATAGTGAAAGCGGCTGAAATCCCCTGCAAGGCGGTGAGAAAAATGGACGATCGCTCGGCTCTGGCGGCTCTGGCCGCCGGGGATGAGACGGCGCTCGGCTGGTTCATTGAGCGCTACTCTGCCTACGCGGCGACGATAATCGACAACATGCTCCTGCCCCGGCTGACGGCGGCGGACGCCGAGGAGGCCCTGGCGGACGTCTTTGTCTCGCTCTGGCGCAGCGCGGCGCGTATACGGCCCGAGGGCGTGAGGGCCTATCTCGCCGGCATCGCCCGCAACCGTGCGCGCGACGCTCTGCGCGCGCACCGGCTGGAGCTGCCGCTGGAGGAGGATTTGCTCAGCCTCCCCTCGCCCGGCCCCGA
Source organism: uncultured Oscillospiraceae bacterium (assembly GCA_944385805.1). GTDB lineage: Bacteria > Bacillota > Clostridia > Oscillospirales > Oscillospiraceae > Scatomorpha. The sequence goes on along the minus strand of CALWYR010000038.1, from coordinate 15,251 downwards.
CGAGGCGCTGACCGAGCGCGAGCTCATAGAGCGCACGCGCTCCGCCGTGGACGCCATGACAGAGCCCGACCGCGGCATTTTCCTGCGGCACTACTACTACGGCCAGGGCGTGGCGGAGATAGCCGCCGCGCTCGATATGAACGCGAACACCGTCAAGACCCGCCTCCGCCGCGGCCGCGAGAGGCTGCGCGCCGAGCTCACGAAGGGAGATGCTTAAATGGACGTCAGGATTTCCGACCTTCTCTTCGCCGCCTGCCCCGGGGATTTGCCAAACCCCTCGGAGCCCGACGCCGGGCGGCTGCGCGCGCTGGTGATGAAGAAAATCAAATCGCCCGGACGCCGGGCGCGGCGAACCGGGCGCACCGTATTGCTGGCCGCGGCTCTGGCCGCTCTGCTGGGCGTGAGCGCGCTGGCCGCGGTGAGCGGCGGCCTCGACTGGCTGCGCGAGAGGATAAGCTCCGGCTTCGTCGACGAGGTCGAGCCCGTGGAGCGGAGCGTGACCGACGAGGGCATAGAGCTCTCCATAATAGCCGCGCAGCGCTTCGGCGACCAGGCCCTATACTACGTCTCCCTGCGCGACACGTCGGGCCTGGGCCGCGTGCAGCCGGACATCATGTGGCAGCCCATATCCGCCGGGAGCTCGACGATCTCCGAGCTGGTCTATTTTGACGAGACCGGCGGCCGCGCCATATTCGAGGTTCGCGCCGCCGGCATCGAGCGCGCGGACGGGCCCATGCCGCTCGCGATGAGCTCTCTGCGCTATGATATGCGCGAGGTCGGGCGGACGCCGGCGGAGCTGGACCTTTCGGGCCTGCCCGAGCTAACCGGGTCCGAGACCGGCGCGCTGATGCGCGAGCCCAACGCCGAGCCGCTTTGCGAAATCCCCGGCTCGGCGGGCGCGTATATCACCGCCGCGGCGTACTGCGAGGGCGAGCTCGTGCTCAGGTACGACGAGACTCCGGGCGACGGGTACGTCCGCGAGCTGAGGCCCGTCCTGGTAACGGCGGAGGGCGAGCGCCTCAGCACGGACAGAGGCAGCGCCGTCTGGAGCGATATTTACCGCTATACGCGCCGGAACATCCCCGTCAACCGCGAGGAGCTCACGGGCGCCAAGCTCTATTTCGAGGGCGTGGTCTACTCGGAGCTCTACGGCGAATGGGAGATACAGGCCGATTTCGGCGGCTCCGCGCAGATACTCGAGCGCGAGCTGGACATAGCTTTCGACGGCCTCGTCCTGGAGGACGCGAGCGTCACCGTGAGCCCGATGGGCGTCTGCCTCTCCGTCAGCCGCGCGGGCAGCGGCGATATAGACCTGGGCCGCCTGCCCGTGAGCCTGACGACGGAGAGCGGCGAGCTTGACCTCACCACCCGCGGCAGCTTCTACTACGGCGGGGATTGCGCCCGCGCCTGCTGGCCCGTCGAAACGCCGCTGGACGTCGGCGAAGTAAGCTCCCTCCGCCTGGGCTCGACGGAATTGCAATTTTAACCGGCTATGGCCGCGGCGGCTCAAAGCCCCTCACTGACCGCACCGCCCCGGATTGCGCTGTACGCGCGATCCGGGGCGGTGTAATGGTTTGAGGTGTCAATTAAATTAATCATCCATGGGAGATGGAGCCGTTATCCGTGAATTCCCCCGCCATGACGATGGATTTGTCGGTAAAGGACATCTGCCTGAGCTCGCCGTTGTTGGTGAAGGAGGCGCCCTCGCCTATATAGAGCTCGCTGCTGGTGGTGAGGAAGACGCCATTGTTTTCGACGCCGCCCGACTCGAGGCCGAGCTCGCCGAGCTGGTTGTAGCTTCCGCCGCCGACAACTATGGAGCCGGAGCCGGACGCGACCGTGCCCAGCTGCACCATGAGCCCGTCACTGACCGTCCAGGCGTCGAACACGCCGTCGATGCCGCCGGAGCCGAGCGCCAGCGCGCCCGAGGCCTCGGCATTCTTAAGGCTCAGCTCGCCGTCATACGCCGCCAGCACCGCCATGGAGTTGCTGCTGACCGTGCAGCTCTCGAGCTCCAGCGCGCAATCGCGCGAATAGAACCAGCTGCCGCCGTAGACCGCGAGGCTCGCGCCCTCGCCGTAGTGCTCCCAGGGTGCGATTATCTCCAGCATGCCGCCGTTGGCGACGTCGACCTTGTCCGCTATGAGGCCGCCGTTTATCGCGGCCGTGACGCCGTCGACAATGAGCACCGCGTCCCGGGGCAGCTTGAGCGCGCCTTCGCCGTACACGTATATGGACTTGGTGAGCGTGAGCGAGTCGGAGAGCTCCACGGCGCCTGTGACGTCAACGACGGAGACCGCCGGATCGGCGAGGGCGGCCATTAGCTCCCGCTCGTTTGTGACCGTCCTGCGGCCCTGCGCGCCGGCGTCGTCGATGACCCGGAAGTCCGCGCGCCAGACCTTGCCCGCGCTGGCTTCCCTGCCGGCGGGATCCCGGCTGAGGGCAACGCCCTCCTGAGTCTCAAAGCTGCCGAAGGAGCCGACTTCTATGGAGCCGGGGCCGTCGTACATGTCGATAAGGCCGTAGTTCACGAGCTCGCCGTTCGTGGTTATGCTGCCGACGCGGTGGACAATGAGTCCGAGGTTTTGAAAGTGGCCGTTGTTGACGAGCGTGCCTGTGTTCAAAAGGCTGCCGCCCATCATCATGCTGGCGCCCAAGCCGTTCTCGATGCTGCCGCAGTTGATGAGCGCGCCGCCGTCGGTGTTGAACCCGTCGGGGCTCAGGTTGACGATAGAGCCGAGGTTGAGCGCGTCGCACCAGATAACGCTGTAGGCCCTGAGCTCCACGCTGCCGAGATTGACAAGGCTGGCGTCGTCCCGGTCTTCGGCCATGCCGGCGGTGTACTGGTGACCGGCCCAGAGGCCGTGCTCGGGGACCAGAGTGCCGCGGTTGAGCATGGCGCAGCCGTCAAACCAGACGCCGCAGCTGATGCTGCCGTTGTTGACGAGACCCGCGGTGAACTGGAGGTCGAACGCTTCCCCGTCGTAGCCCTCCGGCAGGCTGAAGGAGCCGTTTTCCGTCACGAGAACGGGCTTATCGGCGGTTATCGTGCCGCTCACAACCACGGGCCCGTCGACCGCGACGGCGGAGACGGAGGCGTCGCCGAGCGCGGCGGCATAGCCCTCGCTGTCGGTGACCACGGCCGCGTTCTCAAACACGGACTCGTCGGGCAGCGCGTAGATCTCGCCCAGGCTGCCGCGCTCGCCCAGCATGGTGAAGCTGCCGGGGGCGTACCAGACCGAGGAGGATATGTTCGCGGTTTCGCCGCTGATAAGCTCGCCGCCGTCCGTGAGGATGGCAGCGAAGCTGCCGCTCGAGTCGCCGTGGGCCTCGCCGTCTATCCAGAGCGCGGCGCCCTCGCCGACGACTATCGTACCCGTAGAGCTGATGGCGGAGCCCTCGGGGACGTACACCGGCTTATTGAGCCGCAGCTGCGCCGTGTCATCAACGCTGATGGCCCCCTTGCAGCTTACGGCGGGTACGGCCGCGTCGGCGAGCGCGTTTTGCAGCTCGTCATAGCTCGTGACCGTGACCGCGTTCATGAACAGCTCGTCGGAGTCCGGGATGTCCTCCGGCAGCTCGGAGCTGACGCCGGGCAGGGGGGCTTCGTGTGCCGGCTCCTCCCCGCTTGGGATAAGCACGAGGGCGAGGATGAGCACGATGGCCGCCGCCGCGGTGGCGATGGCGATGTAGAGCTTTTTACTGCCCGCGTCGGGCTCAGTGCGGCCGCCGTAATCTTCCGTCACGACACGCGTATTATCGTTTACGTTTTCGTTTTCGTTTACGCTTTCGTTTTCGTTTTCGTCTTCGTCTTCCTCAATCTCGCTGCGCTCCTCGGCCGTGAGGGCCTCGCGCAGCTCCTCCGCGCTCTGCCAGCGCTGTTCTGGCGCCAGCGCCAGGCCGCGCAGCAGCGCCTCCTGCTTTTCCTCGCTTAGCTCCACGCCCAGCTCTATTGGCGCTATCAGCCTGTCCTGACGCACGCGCTCGGCGGCGCCGGGCGGGGTCTGACCGGTGAGGCCGTAGTAGATGCAGGCGCTGAGGGCATAGATGTCCGCGGCCTTGCCGGGGCGGCCGTCCGGGCTGTACTGCTCGGGCGCGGCGTAGCCCTCGCTCCTGAGCGCCGCCTTGGCCTGCTCGCGCAGGTGGAGCTCCTTGCTCTTCAGCACCAGCGCGCCCGGCGTAATGCCCAGCTGCGCGCTGCCGGCGGCGTGCAGCTCCTCCAGCTCAGCGAAGACCGGGGCCATGAGCCGCAGCAGCTCCTGCGGGGCTATGCGCCCGCCCCGGCGGACGATGAGGTCGCTGAGGTTCGGGTCCTCCCAGGGCTCAACGGGGTTGTAGAGCCCCGCGTAAAGCTCCTCCACGGACTGGTAGCGCTGGCGCGGCTGTATGGCCATGCCGCGCAGCAGGGCCTTCTGCTGGCCCGGCGTGAGCTTCACGCCCAGCTCGCGCGGGGGCACCAGCTCGTCGCCCAGCAGGCGGTCGAGGGCCTGCGGCGGGACTCGGCCCGTGAGGCAGTAGTAGATGGTGGCCGAGAGGGCGTAGACATCCGTCCAGGGGCCCTGGCCTCGGCGCTGGTACTGCTCGATGGGCGCGTAGCCCTGCTTGAGGGCGATGGTCATGGTCTCCGTGCCGCGCAGCGACTCGCGCGCGCAGCCGAAGTCCAGCAGACGCACGCTGCCGTGCTCGAGCATGAGGTTGTCGGGGCTGATGTCGCGGTGGATGAGCCCCGCGGCGTGGACGGCGCTCAGGGCCGGGAAAAGCGGCTCGATGAGGCGGAAGAGCTCCTCGGCCTCGATGCGCCCGCCGCGCTGGCGGGTGAGATCCTCGAAGTTCGTGCCCTCCACGTACTCCATGACTATATAGGCCGTGTTGTTGGCCTCGAAGAAGTCGCGGACCATGACTATCTGCGGCTGCTTCTCCATGCGGGCCATGGTGCGCGCCTCATAGAGGAAGCGCTTGAGGCCCTTTTCGTAGTTCTGAGTGGCGCTGCCGACGTGGGTCACCACGCCCAGCGAGGCCTGGCAGTTGCGGCTGACGGAGTCGGCGGGATAGTATTCCTTGATGGCCACCTTCATCTCCAGCCTCAGGTCGCAGCCGATATAGGTTATGCCGAAGCCGCCCTCGCCCAGCACGCGGCCCACCAGATAGCGCGAGCCCAGCACGGTGCCGGGAGGCAGATGGTGCGGCGCGGGGGTATAGCTGCCCTCGGTGAGCTTGCAGACGGGGCAGCTCTTTCCGGGCTCAACGCGGCTCATGCAGTAGGGGCAGAATTCCGCGGCCTCCGCGCCGGCGTTTTTCTTCTCTTCGCTGCTCACGTCCTCACGCCTCCTTTCCTTTTGCCGCGCACGGCTGCTGCACTAAGTATACAGTATTTGCCGTGCCGGCGCTATAGTAAAAATTATTCATCTGCCGCCGAAGCCGAAGAAGGCCAGAAGCCGGCGGAAAAAGGACTGCTTTGGCGGCGTCGGGCCCACGGGCGTATCGTCCGTGACGTCGGCCGGTTCCGCGTCGCGGTAGAGCTCGCGCGCCAGCTCCGCGGCGCTCTGTGTGCGCCGCTGCGGCTGCACGGCCATGCCGTGGAGGATGGCCGCGTCCTCCTCGGGCGTGAGAGCCACGCCGAGGGAGATGAGGCTCCGGAGCCCGTCGTCGTCCAGGCGCTCGGTGGCCACGGGCGGCTGCACGCCGGAAAGCAGGTAGTATATCGTCGCGCTCAGGGCGTAGACGTCGGTATACGGCCCCTGCTCGCTGCTGGTTATGTATTGCTCCACCGGCGCGTAGCCCTGCTTGAGCAGCACTGTCTTGGACTGGCTGCTCATGGCGCGCGCGGAGCCGAAGTCTATGAGCTTGAGCGTGCCGTCGGGCATCCACATCACGTTGTCCGGCGTGATGTCGCGGTGGATGAGGCCCAGGCGGTGGATGGTCTCAAGATCCTTGAGCAGGGGCTTCACCCGGGGCAGCAGCTCCTCGGGCGGGATGCGCCCGCCGAGGGCTTCGGCCTTGCGGTAGAGCGGCAGGCCGTCGAGGAACTCCATCACCAGATAGCCGGTGCCGTTGGCCTCAAAGGCGTCCAGCGCGCGCACTACCGAGGGGATGGCCTCCAGCGCGAGGAGGGTGCGGCCCTCCTCGCTGAAGCGGCGCAGGCGCTGGGCGTAGTCCTCCTCCCAGCCGGCTCGCGGCGACACGCCGGCGCCGTCGGTGCGCTGGGCACAGTGCATGGGGAAGTACTCCTTGATGGCCACGCGCTTGCCGCCGGGATAGGTGGCGGCGTAGGTTATGCCGAAGCCGCCCTGCCCGAGTACGCGGCCGATGCGGTAGCTGCCGCCGCTTCCCTGCAGCTCGCTGCCCTGAGCCAGGGCGGAGCCGTATTCTTCCTGTCCTGCCATATCACACGCCTCCCCTGTGGACTATGACGAAGGTCTCGTCCGGAGAGCCGACGGAGAAGGTGTCGCCCGGGCGCAGCACCACGCTCTGGTTGGCGGCGATGCGCTTGCCGTTGACGTAGGTGCCGTAGCTGCTGCCCACGTCGCGCAGCTGCACTATCCCGTTGCTGACGGACAGCTCGCAGTGGCGGCGGCTGACGCCCTTGGTGGAGTCGGGGAAGATGAAGTCGTTGGCCGCCGCGTCGCGGCCCATGCGTATCGTACCCGCGATGGCGAAGCGCCTTCCGGCGAAGACGCCGCTGCGTCCCTGGAAGCGCAGCCCGCTGTCGCCCGGAGTGGGCGCCGGGCCCGGCGCGGGGGGCGCGGGCTGGGACTCTGGCTGCTTGGCCGGCTGGCCGCCGCTCTTTTTGCGGCGCAGTACGAGCACGAGCACGACGATTATCACTATGGCTGCGGCGCCGATGCCGACCCAGAGCCAGGGGAAGTCGCCGCCGGCCTCATAGCGCTCCCAGGCTATGCCCAGCTCGTCGAGCTTGGCGGTGACATAGCTGATGCGCACGGCGTAGGAGCTGGTGTTGCCGCCATCGTCGGGAGTGACGGTGTAGGTGTTGATGCCCACGACCGCGCCGTCGGCGTTGAGCAGGGGGCCGCCGGAGTTGCCGCCGTTGATGGTGGCGTCGTGCTGGATTATCCGGGTGTTGCCCAGGTTGGGCGAGGTGGTGAAGCGGGAGATAACGCCCCGGGTGACGGTGACGTTTTCAACGCTGGCCGGGCGCTCGAGGCCGTAGGTGTCGACCTCGGTGATGTCGGAGGTGCCGGGATAGCCGAGGGCATAGACCTCGTCGCTCTCGCTCACGGCGTCCTCCTCGGGCAGGAGCGGCAGGGCCACGCGGCCCTCGGGCGCGCTGGCGGCCTTGAGGATGGCGTAGTCGGGGTAGCCGCCCTCGGAGGAGTAGAGCACCTCGCAGGGCACGCACTGGCTGGCGTCGATCTCCTGGTCAAAGGGGTCCCAGGCGAGGTCGGTGAGCATGAGGTAGACGTTGGTAGCGGGCAGCTCCATGACACCGAGGATGGTGGTCATGCTCTCGTCTACGACCAGCGCCTCGCTGGTGGTGACGACGTGGGTATTGGTGGCGAAGTACTCGGTGGGCTCGCCGGCCGTGCCGACGCCGAAGCCGGAGCCGAAGTTCCAGCCGATCTCCAGCACACCGAGGCTGCCGTCGCTGGACTGTACCAGGACGGACGGCACCTGGGCGGCGATGCGCACCACGCCGCTGCGGCTGGCGTTTATATTGTCGCTCGCGTCAGCCAGCACGCTGGTCCCGAACACGGAGAGCGCCAGCATAAGGGCGAGAGCCAGAGAGAGTATCCTCTTTTTCATCTTCTCTTTCTCCTTTCAGATGTACAGCCACACGGCGGCGGCGGTGTTGTTGTCGTTGTCCTGAGGCGTCCGCTGCGCGTGCAGTGCGCGCATGCGCTCCAGCCAGTCGGCGGGGCCGGACGCCTCCCTCAGCGTCTGGGCCATCTCGCTCTCGTACACATACTCCCAAAAGCCGTCCGTGCAGAGCAGGAAGGCGTTTTTCCCCGCCGTTAGCCGCTCTGAGCCGGTGGTGACGTTCAGCTCCCCGGACTGGCCCAGCGCGCGCAGGACGCGCGAGCGGTCGGGGTGGAAGCGTATCTGGTCGGGGGTTATATCCCCGAGCAGCACCGCCGCCTGGGAGGCGCTGTGGTCGCGGGTCTGGAAGGCGAGCTCGCCGTCCTTGAAGCGGTAGAGCCTCGAGTCGCCCGCGTGCGCCCAGACGGCGCTCGCGCCCTCGAGCGCGAGCACCACCGCGGTGGTCATCATCTCGCGGCCGCGTGTCTGCAGCGTCTTTATCTCGGCGTGCGCCCTTCTGATGAGCTCGGTGAGCTCGCCGGCCGAGGCCATGCCGTCCCAGCCGGAGACTATCGTGTCCGCGGCGCGGCCGGAGGCGATCTCGCCGCCGCCGTGGCCGCCGAGTCCGTCGGCCACCACGCAGATGAGGCTGTCCGGGCCGGAGCGGCGTATGCGCGCGCTGTCCTCGTTAGCCTCCCGGCCGCCTATGTCGGTGTAAACGGCTGTGTCGAGCATAGCCGCTCCTCCTTTCAGCACTGAATTATAACTGCGGTGTAGTTGTCCTGGCCGGGCCAGTTCTTCCCGGCGATAGCCGCGCCCAGCGCGTCGGCGGCCTTCTGCGCGTCGGCGGCGGAGAGCGCGAGCGTCATCTCGGAGCGTGTGAGCGCGTTGTAGACGCCGTCGCTCATGAGGATGAAGCGGTCGCCCGGCAGGGCCTCCACGGGCTCGTCGGGGATGTCCACATACTTGAGCTGGCCCATGCCCAGATAGCTGGTGAGGCCGCCCGCGCGCGGGTGGCTGTGCGCCTCGGCGAAGCTGCCCTCGCCGTTGACGGCGCGTATCTCCAGCTCGCGGAGGTAGTTGTGCTCGCGGTTGAGCTGCGTGAGCGCGCCGCCGCGCATGAGGCAGATGCGGCTGTCGCCCACGGAGAGGTAGTGGAAGCGCCCGGCGCACAGCCAGCCCAGCAGCAGCGTGGAGCCGCACTGGCCGATGCGCTCATAGCCGAGCAGGCGGTTGACCGCTCCGTTGGCGGTGTAGAGCAGCTCCAGCATGCGCTGCTCGGACGGCATGTCCGCCGGCAGCTCAAAGCTGCGGTTCATTATGCTGCGCACGGCCTCCTGGCTTACGCGGTCGCCGTCGGCGAGGCCGCCCATGCCGTCGGCCACCACGGCGAGCAGGCCGTGGCTCGGATACAGGTCCTCGGGCGAGACGGAGAAGCTGTCCTGCTGCCCGTCGCGCGCGCCCTGGTTGTGGAGCTTGCCCACGCTGGGCGTTATCTCCGCGCCGGTGACCTCCGCGGCCGGGCTGGGCGCCCTATCGCGGCGGCGGCGCGTTATGAGCAGCGTCACGCAGGCGGCCAGTATGGCGGCCAGCACCGCGACGGCCAGCGCCGCCAGCAGCGGGATGGTAACCGGCTCCTCCCTCTCCGCCTGGTCGGCAGCCGCGCCCGGCGGCTGCGAGGGCGCGCCGGTGAGCTCCACTGGCGCGGTGTTGATGGGGCCCGATATAATGCCCCCGTCAGCGAATAATACCATCCTCAGCTCCGCCCCCACATGAAGTGCTCCCCGCAGAGCGCCACAAAGATGAGCTTGCTGGTGCCGATGGTGATGACGTCGTAGTTTTTGAGCTCGGCGGCGTTGAGCACGGCCTTGCCGTTGACCTTGATGATGTTGCGGCCCGCGGAGGGGGCGATGTAGAAGACGGCGTCGTCGCTGTCAAAGGCGATGCGGGCGTGGTTGCTGCCGGAAATCTGCATGTCGCCGGAGATGCGCACGTCGCCCTCCTCGCGGCCGATGTTGTTGTAGCCCACGTGCAGGCGGTAGTCGCTGCCGCGCGAGGGGCCCTCGATGCAGACCAGCCAGCCCACGACCGGCTCGGTGCCGCCGGGGACGTTGAGCCCGCCGCCGATATGCGTATGCTGGAAGCTGCCGTTGCCGCCGTTATCATAGTAGGAGACGTTCCCGCCGGGGACGGTCACGGAGCCGCCGCCTCCAATGGGCGGCTCGGTCTGGCCGAAGCTGCCGACTATGGGCTCGGTCCTGCTGAAGCCTCCCACGTCCCGGCCGTCGGCGGTGCCGACGGGCTCGGTCCTGCCGAAGCTCGCGGCGTAGTCCGCGCCGGTGGTCTGGCTGAAGCCCTCCGTGCTGCCCGCGCCGGAGCAGTAGGGGCAGGTCGGATGGACGGTGGGAATGTAGTAATTTCCGCATTTAGGGCAACGAACGGGGGGCTGATTGGTGATTTCCATTTCAATATCCTCCTTATTTTTGTATATATGTGGTTTTCTTGCTTGCTCAGGCGGTGGTCAGCTGAAAGAGGTTGTTGGGGCTGGCGAGGTAGAAGCGCGTGCCGGGCCCGATGGACATGGGGTAGTTGTTCGGCAGCTTGCGCCCGTCGCCGAGGTAGGTGCCGTAGCTCGAGCCCAGGTCGACCAGCATGGGCACTCCCTGCTGCCAGCGCAGCGCGCAGTGGTGGCGGCTGACGCCCGAGGCGTCGGCGGGGTAGCGCACGCTGCAGTCGGCGTCGCGGCCTATCATCAGCCCCGCGCTGGTGAGCGGGTAGCTCTGGCCGCGCAGCGGGCCGGCGATGCAGTGAAGCATGAGCCCCGTGGACGCGCCCGAGGAACGCGCGTAGGCCGCGCTGGTAGGCGGTATCGGCGAGGGCTGCGGGTCAGGCGGCTGGACGCCTCTCGCGTCGCGCTCGCTCACGAGAATGGCGATTACGAAGCCGAGCATGACGAAGAAGGAGAGCATGAACGGCCCGGCAACGCCGCACCATATAAGGCCGAGGCGGCCCATGTTCGGCTTGTACCGGTGCCTGCCGAGGAAGAAGGGGATCAGGCCCCACAGCATGCCGATGATGATTGTGATGGCGATGTAGATTACAACGGTGAAAAAGTCTACCATGTTAACCCCTCCGGTCTTTTTAATCTGGGCATACTATAGCACGCCGCCAGCGCCCGCGCGTCCAAACGGTTTCCGAGGACGGAAAAAGCCCGGAAGGCGGCTGCCTTCCGGGCTTCATTCTTTTTCACTTATACCCTCACACAGCGCACGGTGACGCGGGTCGCGCCGCCTATCGTACAGGTGAAGAGGCTCAGGTCCCAGCTCGGGTCGAGCATCTCCTCGACGGCGGTGGGCTGCAATATCAGCACCTCGGCGACCTCATAGCTGAAAACGCTGCCGTCCACGGCGGTGAATATCACCTCCGCGCTGGGCTCGAGGCTGTGCATCTGTCCGAAGTGCGAGTTATAGTTGTGCGCGGCGATGACAAAGCCGCTCTCCCAGGCCGTGCCGCTGTAGCGGCAGGGAGCGATGCGCAGGCGGGTGTAGTCCCACTCGCTCATCACCGGCAGCTCCAGCCCCAGCGAGGGCACGCTGAGCACGCCGATATAGTCGTAGCCGTCGATCGTCTGCGTCGGCATCTCCTCCGGGTGCGGCGTGGGCTCGGGAGTCGCCGCGGGCGTCTCGTCCGGCTCCGGCTGCCCGCCGGCCCCGGGCGTGGGCGCCACCGGCTCCGGCAGTAGCTCGCCGAGCACGGCGTTGGCCGCGTTGCCCGCGCGGTACTGGTCATAGAGGTTCCAGGCCGTCAGCAGCAGCGCCGCGGCGACCAGCGCCGCGCCGGCGATTATCAGGCGGCGGCCGCGTCTGGGCTTATCATCCTTCATTCTTACCTCCGCGGCGGCGCATACCGGCGGCAATCAGCACTATTCCGACCGCCGCCAGCACCGGCACGGGCCACCAGAGCATACCCGTCTGCGGCAGCCACTCGCTGCCGGGCGTCGGGTCGTCAGGTATTTCGATGGTGGGGATGTCCGTGGTGGGCGGGTTTGTGGGCGGGTTCGTCGGAGGATTGGTCGGCGGGTTCGTGGGCGGATTGGTAGGCGGCGTGCTGGGCGTCGGCCCCGGGGTAGCGGTGGGCGTGGGCGTCGGCCTCGGCGTGGCGGTGGGCCGCGGCGTCGGCGTGGGCGTGGGCACGTCGTAGCTGTTGGTGATGGTGAAGAGGTATCCCTCGCGGTTGACGCTCACGCTGTATTCCGTGGAGTAGCCGCCGCCGACGCTCAGCTCGGCGACGCTGTAGTCCGCCGCTTCGAGATCCTTCCAGCTGTAGGTCCAGTTGTTGGCGCGGTTGAGCGTCACGGGCGCGCCGTAGGGCTCGCCGTTTTTCAGCAGCGTGACAGTGACGTAGCTGGGCCTTCTGACGCTGCCGCCGTCTTTCCAGACCTTGTGCACCTTGATGCCGTCATAGGGCACGTCGATGTCCCACTCCTTCTTCACCGACATGACGACGGAGTAGTTCCAGCCGCCGTTCGCGTCCGTGCCGGGCAGGCTGACTAGGTTGGGCTGCGCCACATACTCGCGGCCGCCGTATTCATAGGTGCCCGTCATTACGACGAGGTAGAGGCCCGTCTGCAGGCCGGTGAAGCTCGCGTATCCGTCCCCGCCGGTCTCCAGCGTGCGGTGGGGCGCGATGTCGTCCGCCTCGGCATAGCCCTTCAGCGTCTGGGCGGCGTCGCGCCAGCCGGAGGAGGTGAGGTCGTTCACCGCCACGTTGTAGCGCGCGAAATCCCCCGTCAGCGTGAACACGCAGTCCTCGGACACCGAGGCTACGCGGTAGAGCTTGAATTCCGCGCCGGAAAAGCCGGCGCCGTCTTCGCCGAAGTATACGCTTATAGAACCGGTGCGGTCAGTGTCTATCGGTCCGGCGGCCAGCGCCATGAGGCCGAGCGAGGCCGCCAGCAGCAGCGCGCCAAGCAGCACGGCGGCGCCGCGGCGCAGGATATTGGCTTTCACAGCGGTTCACCTCCCTTTATCGTCTGACCCGGCGCAGCAGCGCGTAGGCCAGAAGCATCAGCAGCAGTATGGGCACGGTCAGTACGGCCGCGACCTTGGTATTGTCGAGCAGCGTGGCGTCGGCCATGATGCGCTCGTTGAAGCTCTGGTCCTGCTCTGGCGTCTCAACGCGGTGGCCGCGCACGAGCAGCCGGTGCGAGTTGACGCCGTAGGGCGTGCAGGTGACGAGCGTGCAGTAGTCCGCGCCCGCCTCCAGAGCCAGGTTGCTTATGTCGTCCGGCTCGACAATGCGTATCTGGTCGACCTCGTAGGTCAGCGTCTCGTCGAGGATGTGCAGCATGAAGGTGTCGCCCTCCTCGAGCTGGTCGAGGTCGGTGAAGAGCCGCGCGCTGGGCAGCCCGCGGTGGCCGGATATGACCGTGTGCGTGCCCGCTCCGCCCACGGGCAGGGACGAGCCCTCGATGTGGCCGATGGCCACCTGCAGGACCTCCTCGTTGGTGCCGTGGTAGATGGGCAGCAGGACGTCTATCTTCTCTATCTCCACATAACCCATGATGCCGTCGCCGCCCACGTTCAGCAGCGTCTCATAGAACGCCTGCTCCTCCTCGCCGGGCAGGAAGCGCGTGTCGTCGTCGGGGAGCGCGGCGTTGTATGCCTGCGCCGCCTGCCAGACGGCGTCGTACTGCTCCTCGTCGAGCTCGACCACGCTCTCCACATAGGAGGCGATGGCGCGGGACTGGTGCATCGAGTTCCACCAGTCGCTGACCGTGGGGTACAGCAGCAAGGACAGCCCTGCGAGCAGCGCCAGCACCAGCAGCGCCGTCAGGAGTATGTTGCTTTTCTTTCGCTTACTCATCCGGGGCTCTCCTTGCCGCTGCGCCGGGGAGGGGGCTTGCCCTCCCCGGCCGCGGGAAATAAAAGCTTATCAGTTCTCGCGCACGCGCCTGCGCACGACGAGGACTACGACCGCGCCAACGACCAGCAGGCCGCCGAGCACGTAGAAGATGGTGGTGCCGATGCCGCCGGTCTCAGGCAGCGTGGCGCCGCCGACGTTGACGACGGTGGTGGCAATGGAGCCGGAATCCACAGTGCAGGTGAAGGTTCCGAGTTCTATGGCTCCATTTGCGATGTCCGCGCCGGTCTCGCGGTCAACGTACTTTGCATCGGTGACGGAAAGGCCGGTCAGCGTCGGGTTATCGCTCTCAACGTCGTGTTCGGCAGAGACGGTGAACTGGATGTCGTCAATGGTATTGTAGCCATTCGGGGTCACGGTCTCCTTGAGCCTGTAGATGCCATCATCGAGGCCGGTGAAGGAGAAGACGTTGTTCCCTTCGCCGGTAGCGGTTACAGCATCGAGGGCCTCCCAAGTCGCGTTAGCGGCGTTATACTTCTGGAGCTGGAACTCGGCGCCAGCGAGAGCATGGCCATCACCGTCGTTCTTGGTCACGTCAACCTTGTAGGTAAAGACGATGACAGTGTCGTCGGGAGTCCTGCCGGTACCGTCGCCATTGGGGTTGTTGGAGAAGGTCACGTAGGACTTGTTCGGGTTGCCCTGAGCGCCGATAACGGCATTTTCGTTGAGGGTGGCGGTATAGGTGACGACAATAGTGCTGTCTTTGGTGACGCCTTGAATATCCTTGATGTCGTCGAAGTCAATTTCAAAGGTGCAATCGTCACGTTCATTAAAGCCGATAGTACTATTATAATCATCAGTCGGATTGAGCTTATTTTCACCGACAAAAACTTCTATGCTGTCATTATTCAGGGTCAGCCCGGCGCTCTGCACGTCGTGGATAGTGAGCGGGAACTCAGCGAAGCTGTCGAAGTTCTCGGGCAGGGTTACGGTAATCTGGAAGGGTATTACGTCGCCGATGTCGTAGTCGGCGGAGTCCTGCCAGCCGCTGGTGGAATCAGCGACGGAGTCGTTGGTATCCTGAACCTTCTTCTGAGAGGTCACGGTGCCGTCCTTCGGCTCCATGGTGACGTTGTCGACGACCTGGACTATGTAATCGGTAGCGGTGTTCACAGTGCCGTCAGCCGTGTCGGTCTCCATGACAAAGTAGTAACCGGCTGCCAGGCCTCCAATGCTATAATTGTTACCGTTATTCGTCATCGTACCGACAGCCGTGCCAAGCAGGCCGTTGTTCACCAGCAGGACGGCAAAGGCGTCGGCGTCGGCGGCGGCGGCGAGCTTTTCGGCAACCTGGGCGGCGCTGGTGCAGCTGGCATAGTCACCGCCAAGCGCAGCGTAAATGTTATCGGTTTTCACACCGCTGCCCCACTGGATGTTGGAGAGGACGGGGACTCCGCCTTCCTGCTCCGGGTCGGACAGATTGCCGGTGAAAATCTGGTACACGCTGTAGGTGTGCCCGTCTTCGGAGTTATTGATGGTAATGCTATACGTGTCTGCCGCGAATGCGCCTATGCTCAGGGTGAGGCAGAGGAGCAGGGCCAGGAGGACAGATAAGGTTTTCTTAGTATTCTTCA
>CALWYR010000037.1 GCA_944385805.1 uncultured Oscillospiraceae bacterium | reverse complement strand
GCGTTCTGTGTACTCAAGCCCCTGCGAATCCAGCCAGGCCCGGGCCTTTGCGCAGGTGCTGCACTTCGGGTAGCAGATGAATAGCATAGTCACAGCCTCCTATAGCATAAATTGCGGCGATAAGTATCGTATTGCGCCGGGATTATAAGTATATAGCCTGTTTACACAGGTAAATGTTATAATATCAGCCCCGCGCCGCATATTTACGACTCGGCCCCTTCGGGGGTACCCCCCCAAACACGGGGATAAAGGCGATATTAGCGATATTAGCGAGTCTGCGGCGTGTTTGAGGCGTAAAAGTTAGGATAATGCGGCAGTTTGTAGAGTTACCCGAATTCTGAGAGCGCAAACAGGCTTGCTAATATCCGCTCAAAAAACGATGTTAGCAGGATGTTAGCGAGATGTTAGCGAGATGCAGCGTGGTGAAGTGTAGGGCGTGGGCGGCAGGTGCGGCGTCGGCAGCCGCCCCCGGTTACGCACCCCACCGTAGGGGGCGGCGTCCTCGACGCCCCTTGGGTCGGATAAAGTGTAACGTACCGGGTGGCGCAGCCGCCTGCGGATTGCACCCACCCCGTAGGGGGCACCGTCCCCGACGCCCCTTGCGTCGGATAAAATGTAACGTACCGGGTGGCGCACCGAGGACGGTGCGCCCTACGGGGTGGGTGCAAACCGGCACCCGCCAGCAAGACCGGCAGCGATGCCGCGCAAGCGGCGAGCGGGGCCACGTCCGTGCGAGCGCCAGTAGCAACCCCGGTAGCGATGCCGCGGCAGCGGCGAGCGGGGTTGTTGCGTTTGGGGAGGTGGTTTGACAGCGGTGGGCGTTGGGTTGTGGACGTGGGGTTGCGGCGGTGATTGTTTATAAGGTGTAATGGTCAGCGGGACGGGGTCCCCCAGCGTAGCCGGTACGGCCCCGCAGATTTGCAGGCGGCCCCCGTCCGCGCGAGCACTGCCCCCAGCAACCCCGGTGCAATGCCGCGAAGCGGCGAGCTAGAGTGGTGGGTTGGTTGCTTACGCTTGACTACAGCCCGTCGCGTCCCGCAGGGACAGCCGCGACGTTGGCTCGCGGGCGGGCGCGGCCGAGCGCCCTGTTGCGTCCCGCATCCAACGTAAGTGCGTTGGTAGGAACCTGAAAATCACCACGCGGCACCACGCCGCACCGCAACCCCCCGACCGGCAGCTGCCAAAGCGCCTTTTCCTTTCGGGGAGTCTGAGGGACGCTTTCTTTTGGCGCAGCAAAAGAAAGCGCCCCTCAGGAATAGGTTAAGTTCAAGGAGAAACCTAAAGCAATGCCCTCAAGCCCGCAATCACTTGAACTGTGAGTTCCACAGCTTCGCAAACTCCCCTCCGCGGGCTAGCAGCTCCTCCGGCTCGCCGAGCTCGACGATGCGCTCGTCCTCCACCACGGCCACGCGGTCGGCACCGCGAATTGTGCTGAGCCTGTGGGCGATTATGACGCTGGTGCGGCCCACGGCGAGGGAGTCGAGGCTCTGCTGTATGCGCTGCTCGGTGACGGAGTCCAGCGCGCTCGTGGCCTCGTCCATGACGAGTATGGGCGGGTTCTTGAGGAAGACGCGCGCGATGCTCAGCCGCTGCTTCTGCCCGCCGGAGAGCATGACGCCGCGCTCGCCGACGAAGCTGTCGTAGCCGTCGGGCATGGCCATGATGTCCTGGTGTATCTCCGCGCGGACGGCGGCGGCGATGATCTCCGCGTCCGTGGCGTCGGGCTTGCCGTAGCGGATGTTGTCGCGTATCGTCCCGGCGAAGATGAAGACGTCCTGCTGGATGATGCCGATGCTGCGGTGCAGCGACTCCTGCGTGACCGCGCGCACGTCCTGCCCGTCTATGAGCACCGCGCCCTCGGTGACATCGTAAAAGCGCTCGAGCAGCTGGCAGAGCGTGGTCTTGCCGCCGCCCGAGGGGCCGACAACGGCCAGCTTTTCGCCGGGCGCGACCTTCAGGTTGATGTCCTTGAGCACCCAGGGCTTGTCCTCGCCGTAGCGGAAGCCGACGTCCTTATACTCGACCTCGCCGCGGACGTTCACAAGCTCGGCGGCGTCGGGCGCGTCCTTTATCTCCGGCTCGGTGCGCATTAGCTCGAGGAAGCGGGAGAAGCCCGCCGTGCCCTGCATATAGGTCTCGGAGAAGGCCGCCAGCTTGCGCACGGGCGTGACGAAGGTGGAGACATAGAGCGAGAAGG
This sequence comes from uncultured Oscillospiraceae bacterium, assembly GCA_944385805.1. Lineage (GTDB taxonomy): Bacteria > Bacillota > Clostridia > Oscillospirales > Oscillospiraceae > Scatomorpha. The sequence continues at coordinate 631 of CALWYR010000037.1, read as the reverse complement.
TCATGAGATCCACGTAGTCCATCTCGCCGCGCATTATGAGGATGCCGCCGGCGGTTATCACCAGCACCTGCATGATGCTGGTCGTGAACTCCATGCCGCTCATGAAGCCGCCCATGGCATTGAAATACTCCTTGCGCGCGGCCTTGTACTTCTCGTTGGCGGCGGCGAACTTGTCGTCCTCGGCCTTTTCGTTGGCGAAGGCCTTGGCCGTGCGGATGCCGGAGATGCCGCTCTCGATGGCGGAGTTTATCTCGGCGGTCTTGCGCTTGACCTCGAGGTTCGCCTTCTTCATGCGCACGCGCCGGCTGAGGGTGAAGGCAATCAGCACCGGCAGCGCGACGGTGAGCACCAGCGCGAGCCGCCAGTCTATGGTGTACATCACGGCCAGCGCGCCGACAATCGTGAGGCCGGAGATGAGTATGTCCTCCGGGCCGTGGTGCGCGAGCTCGGTTATCTCGAAGAGGTCGCTGGTTATCCGGCTCATGAGCGCGCCGGTGCGGTTGCGGTCGAAGAAGCTGAAGGAGAGCTTCTGTATGTGGTTGAAGGCCGCGCGGCGCATGTCCGCCTCGACGTAGACGCCCATGCGGTGCCCCAGGACGGTTATGAAGTAGTAGCACACGCCCTTGAGGAT
>CALWYR010000036.1 GCA_944385805.1 uncultured Oscillospiraceae bacterium | reverse complement strand
GACGCCGCCAGCCGCACCAAGTTCCTGCCCACCGACCACCCGCTTATCCAGGTCGCGAGGGACATCGGCATCCGCTTCGGCGACGAATAATAAACGTTCAGAACACGTCAAAGAGCCTGCCCGGGTGGGCAGGCTCTTTTTTTCGAAAGGACAGGGAAAAGTCAAAACAGGAGGTCAACATGCCGGAGAAAAAATCACTCATACCCGAATTCGGGCCCTTTGCGGGGCTGCGCGTGCTCTGCGCGGGCTCGCTCATCGCCATGCCCTTCGCCGCGACCATGCTCGCGGACTTCGGCGCGGAGGTCATCAACATCGAGCGCCCCGGCGCGCCGGACACCCTGCGCGGGCTGGGGCCGTTCGCCGAGGTCAACGGGAAGAGCGTCAGCGCCATCTGGGCCCAGGACGCGCGCAACCGCCTTAGCATGAGCCTGGAGCTCAACCTGAGCATACCGGAGGCGCGCGAGGTCTTCTTCGGCCTCATCCGCGAGAGCGACATCTTTATGGAGAACCTGGTCTGGCTGGAGAAGCTCGGTATCCGCGACGAGGAGCTCATGGAGGCCAACCCAAGGCTGGTCATAGTCCACGTCAGCGGCCTGGGCAGCGCGCGCTTCGGCGGGCTTCCCAATGTCTGCGGCCGCGCCAGCTACGACATGATCGGCCAGGCCTATTCCGGCTGGCTCTACCTGCAGGGCTACGCCGACCGCGACCCCGTGGTTGCGAAGCCCTATCTCAACGACTTCGTCTCCGCCTACTGCGCCCTCTTCGGCGCGCTCGCCGCGTGGGTCAGCGCCCAGCGCACGGGCAGGGGGCAGGTGGTGGATGTGGCGCAGTTCGAGGCCATGGCTCAGTTCATGGGCGGCGTCTACGCCAACTGCGCCCTCACCGGCGCTGTCACGGAGCGCTCCGGCAACGCGGATCCCTCCTTCCAGCCCTATGACCTCTTCGAGGCCGGCGACGGCGCGCTCGTCGCCATCGGCGCGCTGGGCAGGGGCGTCTACGGCCGCTGCGTGAAGGCGCTGGGCTTCGACCCCGGGTACTTCAGCTGGGAGGAGTGCGCCCGCGACGGCGAGGCCGTGGCGAGCGCAAGGGGCCGCGAGTTCGACCGCAGGCTGCGCGAGTGGTGCCGCGCGCGCACGTCGGCGGAGATAGAGTCCGTCATGGAGGCCGCGCGCGTGCCATGCAGCCGCGTCAACAGCGCCCGCGACTGTCTGGAAAACGAGCACTTCAAAAGCCGCGGCGACTGGGTCAGCTACACCGACCAGACCACCGGCGGCGAGGTGACCGCCTTCGGCGTCGCGCCCAAGCTCTCGGCCACGCCCGGCCGCGTCTGGCGCGGCGCTCCCGCCCCGGCCAGGACACGGAAAGGATACTGCGCGAGCGGCTCGGCTATGACGCGGAGCGCATAGCCGCCCTGCGCGAAAAGGGCGTAATCTGAGAGATGTTGCCTTAATTGAAGCAAATTGCATGAATTGAGGCAAGACTTTTCATTTGCACCGGCAGGAATAGTGAAGTATAGTGTAGATGGAGATTGCCGAAGTTTTGTCTATCAGGCTCGGCGAAATACTATCTTGAATTGGGAGTGACAGCATGACTATCCCCGCCGACAAGGAGATAACCCGTCTCGTCCGTGAGATACTCACCGAGGCCGGCAAGGGCTATACGCCCGAGCAGCTCGCCGAGATCCCCAACATACTCGCCACCAAGTACAAGTACTGGTGGTGCATCGACATGCAGATGTGGGACCTCATGCCCGAGGTCTACACCGAGCCTTTCGAGGCCTATTCCAACGGCCGCCTCGTGCCCAACACCTGCATCCAGGACCAGGTCGACCGCGCCGCCGTCGTCTGCGACGACTCCATGGTGCCGACCCACATGGGCCACAACGCCATAGTGCAGTTCACCGGCGAGCGCAGCTGCCGCCTGCTGACCCGACTCAACGACTACCACACCTATAAGGACGACGGCTCCACCTACGAGGGCTGGGCGCTCTACGTCGACGACATGGTCAAGTGCGACGACGGTGTCTGGCGCATCAAAACCCTGCGGCTCACCTATCGCAAGATACTGGGCAAGCTGCGCACCATGGGGGTATGAGCATGGACAGCTGCCTCAAGGTTCTCACCCCCGCAAAGCTCGGCCGTCTCGAGCTCAAAAACCGCATCATCATGGCCCCCATGGGCACCATCGTCGGCAACCTCAGCCCCCGCGCCGTGGAGTACTTCGTCGAGCGCGCCAAGGGCGGCGCGGCGATGATAATGTGCAATATAGCCGCCTCCGACAGCTTCGAGGACACCAGCCACTCCATCTTCCTCAACGATGAGAGCACGCCCTACCTCAAGGAGATATGCGAGCGCTCCCACGCCTACGGCAGCTATGTCTGCGCGCAGCTGCACCCGGGCAACGGCCGCATCGGCGGGCCCAGCACCAAGTACCCCGTGCCCATCAGCGCCAGCGCCTGTCCCTGGATGCACGCGCCCCAGGTGCCCTGCCACGAGCTGAGCATAGACGAGATACACCAGCTCGAGGCCGACTACCGCGCCAGCGCCGAGCGCGCTGTCGCCGCCGGCTGCGACGCCATCGAGATCCACGCCTATGGCGGCTATCTCACCGACCAGTTCCTCACCAAGCGCTGGAACATCCGCACCGACGAGTACGGCGGCGACCTGGACGGCAGGATGCACTTCCTGCGCGACCTCATCGCCATCTCCAAGGAGGTCGGCGGCGCGGACTTCCCGGTGATTGTAAAGTTCTGCCCCGACCACTACCTCCCCGTCGAGGAGGGCTACCGCGGCATCGAGGAGGGCCTCGAGCTCGCGAAGAAGATTATCGCCTGCGGCGTGGACGCCCTGCACGTCGACGCCGGCTGCCACGACGATTGGTATCTCGCCATGCCGCCCGACTATATCCAGGAGATGACCCTCCAGGCCCGCAGCGCCAAGGCGGTCAAGGAGATAAGCACCGTGCCCGTGCTCACCCACGGCCGCTATTCCAACCCGGAGAAGGCCGAGAGCGTCCTGCGCCATGACGTCTGTGACTTCACCGTCATCGGCCGCGGCCTGCTCGCCGACCCCTTCCTGCCGCAGAAGCTCGCTGAGGGCCGCGCGGAGGATATCTGCCCCTGCATCAGCTGCAACGAGGGCTGCATAGCCCGCGCCTATGCGCTCAAGAACTCCACCTGCGCCGTCAACCCCCACTGCGGGCATGAGGACGACGGCGGCATCCCCAAGGCCAAGACGCCCCTGCGCGTGCTGGTGGTCGGCGCCGGCCCCGGCGGCTGCACCGCCGCGCTCTACGCCAAGCAGGCCGGCCACGAGGTCGAGCTATGGGAGAAGAGCAACGTCATCGGCGGCAACGCCTTCGCCGCCAGCCAGCCCTACTTCAAGACCGACATGCACGCCCTGCTGAGCTGGTACAAGCTCCAGCTCGCCAAGGCCGGCGTGCCCGTGCGCTACGGCCGCGAGGCCAACCACGACAACGTGGCCGCCTGGAAGCCCGACAGGATAATATGGGCCGCCGGCGGCGCGCCGATAATGCCCAAGAGCATCCCCGGGCTCGACGGCTACAACGTCTATTCCGCCACCGACGCGCTGCGCAACCTCGTCGACGTGGGCGAGCGCGTGGTCATGGTAGGCGGCGGCATGGTCGGCATCGAGGCCGCGCTGCACTTCGACCGCATGGGCAAGAAGGTGACGGTCATCGAGATGGCCAAGAAGATGCTGCCCCAGCCCATGTTCAAGATGAACGGCGACCTGCTCAAGAAGATGATGCGCGAGAGCGGCATCACCTTCCGCGCCAGCACCAAGCTCGTAGCCGTGGACTCCACCCGTACCCACACCGCCGTCAAGGTGGAGGGCCCCGAGGGCGAGGACACGATAGAGTGCGACACCGTGCTCATGGCTCTCGGCTTCGCGCCCACGAGCTCCGTGGCCGAGACCTTTGCCGACATCTGCCCCGTCGTCCCCATCGGCGACGCGGTGGAGGCCAGGAAAATACTCTACGCCACGACCGACGCCTACCGCGCCGTGCGTGAGCTGGAAAAATAAATTTCAGGAGGATTATCATGGACAGACTGAAAGGTAAAGTATGCATAATCACCGGCGCCGACGGCGGCATCTGCCACAAGGCCAGCGAGTTTTTCTGCGCCGAGGGCGCCAAGGTCGTCATGGTCGACATCGACCCTAATGTCGAGGCCAAGTGCGCCGAGATCGTCGCCAACGGCGGCGACGCCATTGCCATCACCGCCGACGTCAGCAAGCGCGAGACCTGGCACATGCTGCTCGAGAAGACCCTCGAGAAGTACGGCACCGTCGACTGCGTCGTCAACGGCGCGGCCGCCTTCTCCGGCTACAAGGACGTCTTCAACGGCCAGCCCGACGAGGAGTGGGAGCACGTCCTCGACGTCAACCTCAACAGCCTGCGCTTCTCCATCGAGGTCATCTACAAGTACATGACCAAGGCCGGCGTCAAGGGCAACTTCATCAACTTCTCCTCCGCCACCGCCCTCAGCTTCATGAGCAGCGGCTGCCAGGCCTACCCCATCACCAAGGCCGGCGTCAAGCTCGTCACCCAGGATATGGCCGCCATGGCCGGCCGCTTCGGCATCCGCTTCAACTGCCTCGCCCCCAATCTCATCTGGACCCCGAAGCAGGACGCGGTCTATAAGAACGAGAAGACCGCCGCTTACTTCAACGGCCTCATCCCCCTGGGCCACTACGGCATGCCCGAGGACGCCGCCTGGCTGATGGTCTACCTCGCCAGCGACGAGGCCAAGTACATCAACG